>JACPQR010000096.1 GCA_016190375.1 Deltaproteobacteria bacterium | reverse complement strand
TCGCAGAAGCGGCGCTCGTTGCACTCCACGCCCGCGCACCGGTCCGTCTCGCAGCTCCCGTCGACGCACCTCTGGCCGCCGGCGCACTCGACGCCGACGCAGCTCCCCACGCAGTCGCCGGCGCGGCAGTACTCGGCGGCGCCGCAAGCCACGCCCTCGCATGGATGAGGCGCGCAATCGCCGTCGACGCAGGCCTCGCCCTCGCCGCAGTCGTCGGGGAAGTTGAAGCAGTCGTCGACCAGACAGAGGCTCTCCGAGCACCTCAGGCCCGCGTCGCAGACGATGCCCTCGCAGCGAGACACGCAGTCCCCACGCACGCACCGCTCGCCCTCGGGGCACGTCACGCCGGAGCAGAGGTTGCCGATGCACCACCCGTCGATGCACTCACGGCCCGGCGGGCAGGGGAACTCCTGCTCCGCGGAGCAAGGCGACGCGCAGTCGCAGTCGATGCACCGCGAGCCTGCAGGACAGATCTCGTCCGGGTTCTCGTCCGTCGAGCCGTCGCAGTCGTTGTCCTCGCAGTCGCACACCTCGGCCTGCGGCGGCGTCCCTCCCGCGCAGACCACGCCTCCCTCGAGGCACTGGCTCAGGCCGGGAACGCACAGCCCGATCTCCGTCCCGCACTCGTCGCCGAGCCCCAGGCCCTCGTCGATCTCGGAGTCGCAGTCGTCGTCGAGACCGTTGCACTCCTCCTCGGTCGGACCGCTCTCGCCCTGGCAGACCAGGTCTCCGCCCTCGCACACCCAGAGGCCGGGCTCGCACTCGCCCACGTCGGTGCCGCAGGGGTCGCCGACCGGCAGCCCCTCGTCGACGCCGCCGTCGCAGTCGTTGTCCAGCCCGTCGCAGACCTCGTCGGAAGGCGGCACCTCGCCAACGCAGATCAGCTCCCCGGCCTGGCAGTCGAGCGTACCGGCCTCGCACTCGCCCTCCTCGGTCCCGCAGCCGGCGCCCCCACCAGGGTTGCCTTCGTCCGTGTCCCCGTCGCAGTCGTTGTCCCTCCCGTCGCAGATCTCCACGCTCGGGCCCTGCCCTCCGATGCACTCGACCTGGCCGTCGGCGCACTGCAGGACCCCGTCCGAGCACTCGCCCTCGTCCTCGAGACCGCAGGGCCCGCCGCCGCCGGGGTTGTTCTCGTCGGCCTCGCCGTCGCAGTCGTTGTCCAGCCCGTCGCAGGCCTCGGCCGACGGCCCGACGTCGTCGCAGACGAGCTCGCCGCCCACGCACGCGTAGATCCCGGAGGTGCACTCGCCCTCGTCGGTCCCGCAGGCTGCGCCGCCGCCGGGGTCGTCCTCGTCGGCCTCGCCGTCGCAGTCGTTGTCGAGGCCGTCGCAGATCTCCTCGCGGGGCCCGACCTCGCCCACGCAGTCGCCGAGCTCGCCGTCCTCGCAGCGCCGCGCTCCGGCCTGGCACTCCCCTTCGTCCGTCCCGCAGGTCTCGAGCATCCCGTCGGCGACGCCGTTGCAGTCGTCGTCCAGGCCGTTGCACTCCTCGTCCACCGGCCCCTGACCGCTGCAGGCTCCCCAGGCGCCGGCCACGCAGGTCTCGACTCCACGCGAGCACTCGCCGACGTCGGTGCCGCAGGGGCGGGTAAGCCCGTCGTCGGCGATCCCGTCGCAGTCGTTGTCGATCCCGTCGCAGATCTCGCCGCTCGGCGCGCAGCCGGCGCAGATGTCGTCCTCGTCGATGGCGCCGTTGCAGTTGTCGTCGACGCCGTCGCAGACCGTCTCGCCCGGGTCCGCGCACAGGTCCTGGGCGAAGTGATCGTTGGGCCTGTCGCAGTAGAGCGGGAAGCCCTCGTCGATCTCGCCGTCGCAGTCGTCGTCGTCCCCGTCGCACGCCTCGACGAGCGGCCCGCAGCCGCCGCAGGCGTTGGTCACGCCCTCGTCGATCAAGAGGTCGCAGTCGTCGTCCACGCCGTTGCAGACCTCGACGAGCAGCGAGTCCTGGATGATCTGCGAGAGCGCCACCTGCAGGTCGACGTCGTCCTGCGGGTAGAAGCCGAGATAGAGCGGGTCGGGGTTGTCCGTTCCGCCGGCGTTCGCGATGTCCTCGATCTCGTCGTTGGGCGCAGCGAGGCGGAAGCCAATCGCGTAGGTGCGGACGTCGTAGACCTCGCCGTCGACCGTCGTGGTCCTGAGCTCGGTCGCCTCTGCCTCGGGATCCCCGGAACAGGTCTCCTGGCCGTCGGTCAGGAGGATCACGGAGTAGGGGCGGCAGTGGTCGACCGGCGGGACGGCGTCCTGATCGAGCTCGATCGGGCTCGACCACGTGCCCCAGCCGTTGGTGATGCCGTTCTCGAAGTAGCCGTGGGCCTCGTCGAGGCTCGCGGCGAGGGGCGTCGAGGCGCGCGTCGTGATCTCGTACTGCCCGGTGTCGAAGTCGCAGACGCCGTCGGTCCAGACGAGGATCGCGTCCTGGTTGTCCTCGTAGATCCCGACCAGGATCTCGCCGTCGCACCAGGTGGGCCAGCCGCCGGGGCAGTTCGGGCAGTTGAGGCTCGCGGGGGTCGTGCAGGTCAGGAAGCGCTCGAGACCGAAGACCGCGTCGCCCGTGGAGTTGACGATGTTCGAGACGGCGGTCTTGGCCTGCTGCATGGGGGCGCCATCCATGCTCCCCGAGTTGTCGAAGATGAGCATGAAGTACGGCTTGATCTGCTCCTGCGCGGCGCACGGCCGAGGGATCGCGAGCGACACGAGAACGAGCAGCGGCGCCAGCCGGATGGTTCGCCTTCGCATCATCCCTCCTCCGCCGTCCGAGCAGCGACGCGGATGGGCGGATCGTATCAGAAACTGGTGCTACGCTTCGTGGTCATGGCGCGGACCTGTCTCGCCCTCCTGCTCATGATGGTGCCGCGAACGGCTCCCGCGGAGAGCGACTTCTGGGCCGAGGTGCGACGACCTGGCATCGGAGCCTACCGTCAGTCCATCGCCGAGGGCAGGGTGCTCTTCGAGCAGCGGCGTCTTCGGGAGTCGCTCGATGCGTTCGACCGCGCCGCCCGCGCCCTCGCCGACGACCCGGAGGGCCACCTCTGGCGAGGCAACGTCCTTAACGAGCTCGGCAGGTGGCGGGAGGCGATCGACGCCTGGGAGCGCGCGCGCGAGCTCGAGCCGAGCCTGCTCGATGATCGCGACCACACGTTCCAGATGGCGATCACCTTCTCCCGGGTCCTCGATTTTCCGCGAGCGGTCGCCGAGTACGAGCGCCTGATCCCGCGGCTCGAGGCCGCGGACGGCGACGAGCTCCGCGCCGTGGTCTTCGCCAACTGCGCCGAGTCGCTGATGGCCCAGGGCCCTGACCACCTCGGCGCCGCGGTCCGCTATTACCGACGCTCGCTCGAGCACACGCCCGATTACAAGCTCGCCCACTGGGGGCTCGCCGTCGCGCTCGACCGGCAGGGCAGCGACGTGGAGGCGCGCGCGGAGGCGCGGCGGGCCCTGGAGGGCGACGAGCAGATGATGGCGCTCGTGACCGGAGGAGTCTTCTTCGTCCCCGACTACGAGATCCACTGGTACCGCGCCCTCGGCTTCGAGGCGCTGGGCCAGCGCGAGCCCGCCCTCGGCGAATGGCGAAGCTACCTTGCGATGGGAGGTGCGACGGGGCCGTGGGCGGACCGGCTACGCCAGCTCGACGCGGCGAGCACGCAGCCGAATCAGGCCGTGACGCGCAGTCGAGGAGCCAGTCGCCACCCGTCGGGCGCTCCGAGAGCGCGAGCGGAAGACGAGCCGCGGGAGCGCCCGCGGGAGACAGGCCCGTGAGACGGCCCGCGAGCGAAGTCGCCAGCTCATCGGCCATCACCTCCGCGCGCTACGCTGGTCCGGAGATTGGACAGGAAGACGCGAAGGGAGGAAGGAACCGGTTCCAATCCGGTCCTTCGTGCCTTCCCGCCTTCCTGTTTCATGCCTCCGGATCGGCAGTCGTTCGCGTGCTCGCTGCTCTGTTCCTGCTGTCTGGCACGGGGTGGGCCGAGGAGCCGCGCTTCTGGGACCAGGTCGCCTCGCCGTCGCTCCTTCGCTACCAGCAGGAGCTCCGCCTCGGGCGACAGCTCCTCGAAGCCTCCGACACCGAGGGAGAGATCGACCCCGGGCCGCGGGACTCGCTCGTGAGGGCCGCCGCCGATCACTTCAGGCGCGCGGCGGTGCGCCTGCCCGATCGGGTCGAGGCTCACTACTGGCTCGGTGTCGCTCGCTTCGAGCTAGGGGAGGACGAGGGCGCGGTCGCGGAGCTGCTCAGGGCGCGCGCCATCGCGCCGGCATCGGCGTTCGACGCCGAGATCGCCTTCAAGCTCGGCGTCGCCTACACCCGGATGGCGCGGTTCGAGGAGGCCGTGGTCGAGTACGACCGAGCGCTCGAGATCGGCCTCGACGTCCGGCGGCCCGCTTCGCTGAACATCAGGTCCGTCGCGCTCTCCAACAAGGCCGAGGTCCTGATGGGGCTCGGGCGCCTGAACGAGTCCATCGAGGCGTACCGCATGGCCTTCGACACCGACGACCGCAACTTCGGCGCCCTGTGGGGCCTGGCCTGCGCGCTCGATCGCGACGGGCAGTTGGCGCCGGCCCGCGAGACGGCATCGCGCGCGCTGGGCCTCGACCCCGCGCTCAACGACATCGTCGGCAGCCACGTTTTCTTCGTGCCGGCATACGAGAGGTACTACTACCTCGGTCTCGCGTTCGAAGCCCGGGGAGACTCCGCGGGCGCGCTTGCCCAGTGGCAGGCGTACGTCGCTGGCGCCGGTCCCGAGGGGCACTGGACCGGCCAGGCCAGCCGGCACATCGAGAGCTCGAGCCCTGCTCCCCGCCCGCCCCGCCCGAGGCGCGGCTTGACCCGCCGAGCCCGACACCGTATATAGGACGAGTCTCGGTCGCGCTCCCCGGGATCCACCGCACTTCGCGGGGGTCACCGGAACAACAGCGAGGCCGAGGCGCCCGCGAGGGCCAAAGCTGCGACCGCGTGGAGCGGCGTGGACGGAGGTCGCCATGGTCGGTTCGAAGTCGAAGGTCACCGTTCGCACCCTCCAGGAAATGAAGCGCTCGGGCGAGCGCATCGCCATGGTCACGGCCTACGACGCCACGATGGCGCGTATCGTCGAGGCGGGCGGCGTGGACGTCGTCCTCGTGGGCGACTCGCTGGGAATGGTCATCCAGGGGCTCGACACGACGCTGCCGGTCACGCTCGACGAGATGATCTATCACTGCCGCGCCGTCGCCCGCGGCCTGAAGCACGCCCACCTGGTCGGCGACCTGCCCTTCCTGTCCTACCAGACCGGCCCCGAGGACGCGATGAGGAGCGCGGGCCGGCTCCTCAAGGAAGGCGGCTGCGAGTCGGTCAAGCTCGAGGGCGGAGAGGAGATGGCGCCGACGGTCGCGCGCCTGGTCACCGTCGGCATCCCGGTCATGGGTCACGTGGGGCTCACGCCGCAATCCGTCCACGCGATGGGCGGCTTCAGGGTGCAGGGCAAGGACGACGCGAGCGCCGAGAGAATCCTTCGCGGCGCACGGGCCCTCTGCGATGCGGGCGCCTACGCGGTCGTCCTCGAGGGGATCCCGCTCACGCTCGCCGCGCGGGTGACCGCGGAGATCTCCGTGCCCACGATCGGCATCGGTGCCGGCCCCCACTGCGATGGTCAGGTGCTCGTGATCCACGACCTGCTCGGCTTCTTCGACGAGCTGCGCCCCAAGTTCGTCAAGCGGTACGACGAGCTCGGCGAGCGCGCCAGGAGCGCCGTCTCGGCGTACGTGGCAGAGGTCCGCTCGGGCGAGTTTCCGACGCGCGAGCACAGCTTCGGAGCGGCGCCGCCGAGGATCGCGGCGCCCACGCCCGGGAGCGAGCCCGAGCCCGATCCGCCGCGCAAGGCGTACGGCCCGACCGGGTGCTAGGGCCCAGATGCGACCCGAGGTCGTCGCGACCATCGCCGCGCTGCGCGCTCGCACGAGAGCCGCGGGGAGCGTGGCGTTCGTCCCCACGATGGGCGCGCTGCACGAAGGGCACCTGACGCTCGCGCGGGAGGCCGCCCGGCGGGGGGAGCTCGCCGTCATGTCGATCTTCGTCAATCCTCTGCAGTTCGGGCCGAACGAGGACTTCTCGCGCTACCCCCGCCCGCTCGAGGCCGATCTGGACAAGGCCGGCGAGGCGGGGACTCACCTCGTCTTCGCGCCGACGCCGGATGAGATGTATCCGCCGGGCGACCAGACCCGGGTCGCCGTCCCCGCCCTGGCGCGAGGTCTGTGCGGCCCCCACCGTCCGGGCCACTTCGATGGAGTGGCGACGGTCGTCTGCAAGCTCCTGAACGCCGTGGGCCCGTGCGTCGCGATCTTCGGTCGCAAGGACTACCAGCAGCTCAAGGTCATCGAGCGCATGGTGCGGGACCTCGCCATCCCGGCCGAGATCGTGGGAATGCCAATCGTGCGCGAGCCCGACGGCCTCGCGATGTCCAGCCGCAACGCGTACCTCTCGCCGCCCGAGCGCGAGCGCGCCCTCTCGCTGTCGCGCGGTCTCGCCTCCGCGCGCGCCATTTTCGCGGCAGGCGAGCGTGACGCGGCGGCGCTTCGCGCGGCTGCCCACTCCCCGGTCGCCGCCGCGGCCGACTCGATCGACTACGTCACGGTCGCCGACCCCGAGTCGCTGGAGGAGCTCGCCTCCGCGGTGGGCGACCGCGCGCTCGTCGCGATCGCTGCGCGCATCGGACGGACGCGCCTCATCGACAACGTCGTGCTCCCAGGCCTCGGCGCAGCCACCTAACGTGAGAGCGGGCGAAGGTCGATCCTGAGCGACGCGCTCGTCTGGCCGTTCCAGACGTGGCGGCGCTCCTCGGTCACGAAGCCTCTACGCTCGGCGCGCACGGTCAGGGCGCGGTTGATCTCCAGTCCCGGGATCGTCAGCGGAGTCGATCCACGGTAAACGTTGTCGATGTATATCTGCGCGCCCTCGGGGTTCGTGTGGATCTCGATCGTTCCCCGGATGGCGTCGAGGATCGCGATCTGCTGCACGACGCCGGGCGACGCCTGGAATTGCTGGATCCAGGACTGATACCCGACGAGCCTGACCTCGAGCTGGTACGAGCGGCCGGCCTCGAGGCCCTCGACCCTGAGCGGCGTCACGCCAGGCACGGCTACGTCGCCGACCCTCACCTCGGCGCCCGGCGGATGGCTCGTGATCTCGAGGACGCACGGATCGGCGTCCGGTGGCGTCACGAAGACGATGGCCGCGACGACCACGCCCACCGCGAAGACTCCCGCCGCGATCCAGAGGAAGAGCCGCGGCAGTCCCGACGCGGGCGGCGGGGCGAGGTACGAAGCGGTGAACGGATCGTGGACCACGAATGGTCCCGTGACTGGCTCCGGCAACGAGGTGCCGGTGAGCGGTCGCGTCTCGTGGTCGGCCTGCACCGCGGTGGCCGTCGAGGGCGGCGCCAGGATGGGCTTCGTCTGGGCGGACGCGATCGGTGGCGGCGCCACCGGACGTATGGGCGGGGCCGATGCGACGGGTTTCTCCGTCGGAACGGGCCCCGTTGTCTGACGTCTCGGACCGAGCCCGGGCGTCGCCACCTGCGTCATCGCGCTGTCGGAGGCGTCGCTCCGGCGCTTTTCCGGCGTTGCGGGCGGCGAGGCTGGCGGCGGGGCGGGCGGCGCGACCGGCGACTGGGCCGCGATCGTCGGCGCCTCGGCCAGAGGATCGAGCCCAGGATTGGCGAGAGGGGCCATGCCGATCGATACGTGCGGCGCCGCGGACGGCGGCGGCGCGGGCGGTGGAGGCGGCGGCGCCGCCGGTGGCGCGGGCCGCGGCGGCGGCGGCGGCGCGATCGCCATTCCCATCAGGGTCCGCTTGGGCCCGTTGCGCGGAGGTGGCGCGGCCGGCGCTGGTGTCGGCGGCTTGGGCGCGGGCCGGGGCGGTCTTGGCATGACGAGATCGACCCGCGGCGGCGGCGCCGGCGGTGGAGCCGCGGGCGGAACGGAGGCGACCCTCCGCCGCGCGACGATGGCGGCGGCGTCCGACACCTCGACGGGTCGCGTGGCCTCGTCCGGCGCCCGCTTGGGCGGCACCGGAGTCGGAGCTTGCGACTTGCGCTCCATCTCGGCCGGCGGTGACTGCACCTGCTTCTTCGCTGCCTCCGCCGCGCGGAACTGCTCCGCGATCTCGCGGAACTTGTGCTCGCGGTCGATCAGCGTCTCGTCGCCCCAGACCTCCGTCTCCTCTTCTTCCTCCTCGTGGTGCGCACCCCCTGCCCCGGGCATCATGCCGGGCTGTCGCAGGGTCCTGTCGTCCGGCGGAGCCTGCCGGAGTGCGGCCATCGCCTTCGCCGCGCGAACGCTGGTGATGTCGGCGAGGGAGAAGATCATGCTCGGGCTGACGGCCTCCTCGGAGAGCTCGTCGCCGGTCATGAGCTCCATCGTCCCGGGCTTGGAGGCGACGGCTGGCGCCGGAGTCGGCGCCGGTGTCGGCGCGGGTGTCGGCGCGGGCGCGGCGGCCTTGGCGCCCTCGGCGACCGAAGGCCTCTTCGCCTCGTCCTCGAAGAGCCAGGCCACGAGACCCGCGAGCATCGACGCCGTGTAGTCGGGCGAGAACGAGAAGAGGAACCTCGTGAGAGCCGTCTGCAGATCGTGGGCCGTCGCGTACCGGTCGTCCGGGTACTTGGCCAGCGTCTTCATGACGATCTCGTCGAGCGCCGGAGGGACGTCGGCGCGACGCGTGGACGGCGGCGCGATGTCGGCCTTTCGCACGCGATCGAGCAGCGCGGGGACGTTGTCCTCCATGTACAGCATCTGCCCCGTGAGCATCTCGTACAGGATGATCCCGGTGGAGAAGATGTCCGTCCGCGCGTCGATCGGATCGCCCCAGGCTTGCTCGGGCGACATGTAGTAGTACTTGCCCTTGATCACGCCGACCTCGGTCTCCTTGGCCCTGAGCGAGGCCTTCGCGATGCCGAAGTCGACGATCTTCACCTCGCCGGCGAACGAGATGATGATGTTCTGAGGAGAGATGTCCCTGTGGATGATCTTGAGGGGCTTGCCCTCGCCGTCGCGCTTGCGGTGGGCGTAGTCGAGCCCGGCGCAGATCTCCTGCGTGACGTAGACCGCGGTGTCGATGGGGATGTCGACACCCATCTCGCTGGCGCGCCGCATGGCGCGGTAGACGTCGGCGCCCTCGATGAACTCCATCGCGATGTAGTAGGTGCCCTCGATCCGCCCGAGGTCGAAGATCTGGCCAATGTTCACGTGGTTGAGCTGGACCGAGATCTTCGCCTCCTCGATCAGCATCGTGATGAAGTGGTCGTCCTCCGAGAACCGGGGGTGGATCATCTTGAGGGCCAAGAGCTTCTCGAACCCGCCGATCCCCCTGGCCTTCGCCAGGTAGATCTCGGCCATACCGCCGACAGCTAGCTGGCGGAGGAGCGTGTAGGGACCGAAAGCCCGCGGTATTTCGTTACCGAGACCGATCACGGGCCTCCGCCGCGAAGACCTCGCGACTGCATGGGAATGACCGGACGGATGGTACTGCCGCGCGGCACCCCCAGTAAAGGATCGCGCCCGCCAGCGCCTCTCAGTTCTGACGGCGCCCAGAGTTTGGTCGCGCGCGGCGAGCACATCGTGGTAGCCTCTCTCGTAGCTTTGCCGGTCCGCGCGACCGGGCGGATAGGAAGGTGTCGGGGAATGGACGGACCTGTCAAGACGGCGCTCCTCAGAGACATCGCGGTCTTCGAGGGGCTCGCGGACGAGGTGATCGACAAGCTGGCTTCGAGCCTGGAGGTGCGCCGCTGCGAGCCGGGCTCATCGGTCTTCAAGGAGGGGGATCTCTCGAGGGAGCTTTTCATCGTCCTGTCCGGCGAGCTCGAGATCCTCAAGAAGAGCCGCCGCGGTCGCGATGCACGGATCGCGCTGGTCGGCGTGGGCGATTCGGTCGGCGAGATGTCCCTCGTCGACGATCAGCCGCGCTCGGCGACCGTACGCGCGATCTCGCCCTCGAGGCTCCTGCGCTTCGGTGTGGACGACATGGAGAAGCTGCAGAGGCTCGACCAGCCGAGCTACGCGACGATCGTCCTGAACCTGGCTCGCGAGATCAGCCGGCGACTCCGGGTCGCCGATGGGATCATCGCCGACTTCGTCGCGCAAGTGTGGGACGCGTACCTGGCACCCGCGAAGCGGTAATCGCGGCGCTCCTTCTGATCCCTTCGCTCGCGCTCGCCGACGGCGAGGGTGACGCCTGGACCGCCGCCATCCGGGGCACGGGACTCGCGATCCGCGGCGATCTTCGCGCGGCGGCGGACGCGTACCGACCCGTCGCCGCGCACCTCCGGCCGGGTCCGGGTCAGCACGCGCTGGGCCTGCTCGCGCTGGCGGCCGGCGACCTCGACGCGGCCGCGCGGGCGTTTCGGCGATCGCAGGACGCCGGTGAGGCCGCCGCGGATCTGTTCTACTGGCAGGGCGTGGCCGAGCTCGCACGCGGGCGCACGCGGGACGCGCTCGTCCAGATGGAGCGCGCGGTCACACTCGCGCCCGACCGGCCCGAGCCCGTGCTCGCCCTCGCTGTGCTGCGCCGCGATCCGGACCTCCTGGTCCGCGCCGCGCGGGCCGAGCCCGACCTCCTCTCGACGACCTGGTACCCCGAGCCGCGGCGCGGTCTCGTGCGGATCTGCGCTCGGCTGCTGCGCGACCTGCCGGCTCGAGAGCAGGTCAGAGGCACGATCGCGCTCCTCCTGTACGACGCGCACCTGCCGCGCGAGGCCGAGGAGTCGATCGGGACGCCGTCGACTGACCGCGAGCGCGCGCTGCTCGGCCGCATCGCGCTCGATCGCGGCGAGCTGCCCCGCGCACAGGAGCTCTTGACCGCGGCCACTCGCTCCGACTCGACCCGGGATTCGAGGGCGCTGTTCGACCTGGCGCGGGCCCAGGTCGCCTCCGGGCGGCGGGCCGAGGCGGCCGTGACCCTTCGCCGCGCGATCGACGCAGAGCCGGGCGTGCCTGCGGTCCTCGTCGCCGCGGCCGAGCTGGCGCGTGAACAGGGGGACACGGCTCGCGCCGGCGAGCTCGCCCGGTACGCTCTCGAGCGGTCGCGCGACTTCGCTCCCGCCCACAGGATCCACGCGCAGGTGCTCCTCGCCCGCGGCGCGGTCGCGGACGCGTTCGCCGAGATGCGCGCCGCGGCGCTCCTCGGGCCTGCGGATCCGGCCGTGTGGTCGGCGCTCGCCCGGATCGCGCAGCGCCAGGGTGCCCGACCCGCGCGAGTCCGGGCGTTCGAGGCCCGCGCCGTCCAGGCCGAGCGGCTCGCGGCAGACCTGGCCGCAGGCGCCGGCCGAGCGCGCGCGGCCGGCGGCGCGCTCCATGACGTCCGCCGGGCGATCCTCGCATCGTCCCCGGACGTTCCCGCCTTGCTCGAGGCCGCGCGGCGCGCCGGGGCACCTGCGAGGGCGATCGACTTCGCCCGCGTGGCCTGGCTCGCCAGGACCGGCCGGGAGGCGGACGCTCGTCGAATCGCGGAGAGGATCGTCTCTGCAGCAATCCCCCTGGCTCGCTGGAGCCGGATGCCCGCCGCAACGAACCTCGTCTCGGTCAGTGGCCAGATCGACGGGCGGCGGGTCACGCTCACCACATTCCTGGACGATCTGCGGTGAGTCGCTGTAACCTCCCGCGCATCGTCACGCGGACGAAAGGGACGGTCCTCCGCAGCATGCGTCGTGCGGCGGCCCGGATACATGGGGTCGACCTCGTCGAGCGGGCCGTGGCGGCCATGCGCCCCGATGCGCGGGCCGACTTCACGTCCGGCTTCGACACGGCCGCCTGGTATCCGGTCACGCACGTGGATGCGTTCTACGACTCCCTCCTGCGCGAGGCCGGCGGAGGCATCGACGCCGTGCGACTCGTCGCCCAGAGGGCGATGGAGGACGACATAGGGACGTTCTACCGGCTCATCCTCCGGACCTTCGACCCCTCGTCGGTCCTGAACTTCGGCCTCCGCGTCTGGAGGACGATCTACGATGCCGGCCAGGTGACGGTCGAGCGGCCCGCCGCGGGCCGCGTCCTCGTCAACGTCGACGGAGTGGAGGGCTTCACCCGCCACGTCTGGTACGACGTCCTCGGCGGCGTGGAGGGCATGGTCGCCTTCTCCCGCGCCACGGACAAGTCGGTCCGCATCGTCGAGGGCGGCGACGACGGCCCCAGGATGAAGCTCGAGGTGAGCTGGAGCCCGAAGGGTAGCTGAGAAGGTCGCTACGCGAGGAGCGTCTTGCGGCGCTTGCGGTTCTTCGCCTTGAGCTTCGCGCGGTAGCGCGAGCTCTTGTTGCGGGAGGGCTTCTTCGACTTCGTCTTCGTGAAGATGTACATGGATCGCTCTTCCTAGCGGGAGGGGGTCGGGGAACCGCAGCGCCGGGCCGCGGTCCCCCGCCCGCTCGTGGGTGCTACCCGCAGGTGCCCGTGTCGACGTTGCAGGTCGGCGCCTGGTTGAAGTTGTCAGCGCAGTACTGATCCGGACCGTCCTGCTCGGAGCAGGAAGCGAGGCAGATGCCGTCCGTGCCGTCGGCCGTCAGCGCGAAGCAGGACATGCCCGCCGCGCACCCGACCGCGTCACCCTGGCAGTTGTCCGCGCCCTCGCAGCCCTCGGCCGCCATCTCGCAGGTGTCGACGCAGTAGAAGCCGCCGAAGATGTCCATGCACTCCTTGCCCTCGAGGCAGATGTTCTCCATCCCGGGCGCGTCGCAGGACGCGATGAGGACCATGCCGTCCTCGCCGAAGATGCCGCCCGCGGCGCAGAGGCCCTGGCCGTACGGCGAGACGAAGGAGTTGTCGTCCGCGTCGCCGTCCTCGTTCGTGCAGGGACCGCCGACGTTGCTCCACCTGCAGAAGCCGTCGTCGCCGCAGATCGTCTCCTCCGCGCAGGGGTTGTCGGCGTCGCAGGGCGCCTGGCACACGCCGTCCGAGCAGCGGAACGTCGACTCGTCCACCTCCTCGGTGGCCGGGTCGTCCGCGCACTGCCCGTCGACGTCGGGGAGCTCGTCCTCGTCGTCGCCGTCCGCGCAGAAGTGGATCGCGGGGTTGAGCCGCTCGGCGAGCGTCTGGCAGTAGCCGTTTCCGTTGCACACGCCGTCGATGCAGCGCTGCCCATCCTCGCACCCAGCGTCGTCCTCGCACTCGTCGTTGCCGGCGAGCCCGCTGTCGCCCGTGCAGCCGTAGTTGTCGCGGCAGCCGGGGTTGTGCGACGCGTACATGTCGAACTCGGAATCGTTCGGCGCGACCGTGCAGGCCTGCAGGCAGATCCAGAAGGGCTCGTCATCCGTGCCGGCGTTCACGCAGTTCGAGTCCCCGGGGCACTCGCGGCCGTCGAGGTTGCACGCGTCGAGGACGCAGTAGCCGCCTTCCCAGACCAGCGAGTCGTCCTCCGCCGACATCGCGCGCTGCTGCAGGCACCGGCCGTTGGTCGGGCAGTCCTGATCGGAGAGGCACTCGGTGCCGACCGCCGCGTCCTCGGGGCCCGTGAAGGTGCAGCGGAAGGTCACGGGGTCGCAAGTGGCGACGCAGTCCTCGATCTCGACGAGCTCCAGGCCTCCCTGGCTGACCTCGCCGTCGAACGGCTGGTCGTTCGCGCCGTCTTCCCAGCGCCGGCAGCAGTCCTCCTCCACGTTGTCCACGCGGCAGCCGGGCACGCAGTACTCGCCGCCGAGCGCGCACTCGTAGCCGGGACGGCAGCCGCAGTTCGAGTCGTCCCAGTTGTCGTCCGTGATCACGCACTTGCGCAGGCAGTACGAGACCTCGTTCGTCGTGTCCTCGATGCAGACGCCGCCCTGAGCCTCGGGGCAGGTCTGATCGTCGTCCGCGGCGCAGGGGCGCGGCTGGTTCTGGCTCGGCAAGCCGGCGCAGTAGCCGCCCGGCCAGCCGTACTGTCCCTCGTTCATGCAGTACAGCGGCAGCCGCTGTCCGCCACCGAGATCCAGCTCGCACTGGCGATCGTTCGTGCACTCGGCGCCCACGATGCCGCACTCGTTGTCGCACTCGGCGGCACCCGTGCAGACATCGACGTCGACATCGCCGTCGCCGTCGCCGTCGCCATCGGCATCGCCGTCTCCGTCACCGTCGCCGTCGGCGTCGGCGTCGGCGTCACCATCCGGGCCGCCGTCCCTGCAGATGATGCCTTCACAAGCATCATCGTCGTCATCGTCATCGCCGCGCGCGCAGCCGAAGACGGCCAACCCGCCGAGCGCCATCGCAAGAAGAATCCGGAGCGATCGATTCATGCCAAACACCCTTTCTCTCTTTTCCGCCCTAGCGAGCTGCCCTCGCTCTGGTGGATTGCGGCCCGGACGGGCACATCAACGTACACTGTGGGAGCGGGACGGCGAACGGTAGGCAGCAGGTGGAACCGTTGTCAAGCCTCAAGACGCCCCAACTCCTCGACATTCCAAGACGCGACGGGGGGCTCGCCCCGCCGCAAGGTAGTCCTCTGGCCTTTCGCGGCGGGGCGCGGTGCTGCAACTCCCGTTCCTCGCCGCCGCCCCGCCCAACTGCCGGGAAGGACGGGCCCCTCGCCCCGGCCGGCCGGTCGGTTACGAGAGGACCGTTAGGATACTAGCGCTCGCCGAGAACTCGCCTGAGCGCATCCAGATACTCCTGGTGCGTCAGGCCGCCGCGCTCCTCGAGCGCCAGGATCAGCGCCCGGAGCCGCACCTCGATCGACGCCTCCTCCTCGAGCAGGTGCATCGGCACCGTGCCGGGCGGCGCAGAGTCGCCCGCCCTCGCGGCCATCTTCTTCGTGGACTCGCCGAACGATCGGTCGGGCTCGGGGCTCTCGACCGCCTCGACGGTCACCTTGCCGCGGTGCGATGGCTTCGCCACCACCTTCGTCGTGGACCGGTGATAGTAGCGCTGGATCGCGCGCCCGATCGACGACAGCGTCGCGACCATCGGAGCGACCGACATCCCGGTCGCGGCCTCGAGCTCCGCGACCCCCTCGCGGTCGAGCGGATCGGCGAGCGCCACCCGCAGCACCCTCGCGCCGATGTCGAGGCCCATGGGGATGAGCAGCCGCCGCTCGGCGAGATCGGCCGAGATCGTGTGGATCGCCTCCTCGTCCAGCTCGCCGCCCGCCACGTCCACGACCGGAAGGTCGAGCACGCGGCCGAGCGCCTCGGCGACGTCGAACTCGGACACGAGGTTCGACGACACGAGCGTCGACACGAGCGGCAGGCCGAAGCGCGCCGCGCGGTCCGCGGCACGGCTCGCCTCCTCGGGAGACACGAGCCCCTCGGAGACGACGACCTCTTCGAGCGTGCGGCGCAGCACGGGTGGGCTTCTTCTCAGGACTTCGCGCCCGGCGAGGGGGTCTCCCGCGAGACGAACGCTTCGATCTTGTCGCGGGCCTCGGCGACGAGGCCAATGAACTTGATCCCCATCCCCAGCCCGGTGCCTTCGGGCGCGTTGACGATCTCTCCCTTGGTCTCGATCACGGTGTCGTCGGAGGGAAGCGAGAACCGCAGGCTCACGATCGTCCCGACTGGATGCGGGATCGTGCGATCGAGAAACAGGCCCCCCACCGACAGGTTCTTGCAGCGCTGGAAGTAGGTCTCGCGGTTGCGGGACTCCTCGACCCACATCTCGACCGAGACCCGCTCCGACGAGCGCCGCTCTTCTCTTTCCTTCTCCCCGGTTCCACTCATGGCTGGCGTCGAGCCAAGCAAGGGCCGCGCCACATGTCAAGTGGGCCAGAAAATTGACCTCGGGGCCCGCGTATTGCCATCAACCGTCGGAGAGGAGGGATCCATAGATGATACGAAACGCCGTTACCCTCACGCTGCTGGTCGCCTCGCTGACGGCCTGTGCCGGACAGGAGGCCCCGCGACGCGCGTCGCGCCTCAGAGCCGCGGCGCGTGCGTCCTTCGTGCAGCAGGAGGCGAGGGGAGATCTCAGGGACGTGCTCCTGGCACTGCGCAAGGTGCACTTCGCGCTGGAGTCCGCGACGCTTCCGCCGCCCGCGCGCGCCGCGCTCGACCACGCGGCCGAGGGCCTCGTCGCTCACTCCGAGGTCGCGCTCTTCATCGACGGCCACGCGGACCTTCGGGGCGCCTCCGAGTACAACCTCGCGCTCGGCCAGCGGCGAGCCCAGGCCGTCGCGACGTACCTGATCGCGTCCGGCGTGACGGCGGATCGCCTCACGGTCGTCAGCTTCGGCGAGGAGCGGCCGCTCCTGCTCGGCTTCGACGCCGCCTCCCACGCCCGCAACCGCCGCGTGGAGTTCCGTCTCATGCGCGGCCGCGTACAGCTCATCCTGGACGAGGGCGACCTGATCAACGACCGAGGCGCCGCCCTGACCGCCTCCCGATGAGGGACACGCACCCGGCTCCTAACTACCCGTAATCGCAAGGCGTTCAGACACAACCGCGCGATCTGTCGCCCCGCGCGGGTCAGCGGGCTACAGCGCCGGGTCGTACCGCCACTCCGCGTCGAAGAACCCCGCTCCGAGGGCCTGGCCGTCGGCCCAGATCAGCCAGTCGGGCATCCCCGCTCGCGACGAGAACGGAACGACGTCGTACAGCAGTCGCTCGTCGCCGTCGGTCGTGGTGACGAGTGCGCTCAGGTGCCCGCGCTCCGGAAAGACGAAGAGAAGCCCCGCCCGTTCGAAGGAGTCGCCGTCCAGATCGATCGACGAGCCGTCCCACTCGAAGCCGACGTCGGGGTCGCCGATCGCGTCGGCACCCAGGCCGAGGTAGACGATCGAGAACCGGTCCCTGAGATCGTCGGTCAGACGCGAGATCGGCAAGGCGCACGCGCGGCCGTTGCCGACGATCGACCACGTCGAGGTCATGTACGCGGCGTAGTCCGCGAGCTCCGACTCGTCGTCCGGGTAGACGAAGCAGAACGGGCGCCGGTAGACCTGGTTGTAGGGGCCGTACACGTCGTGGCGCTTGCCGCCCTCGGGACCGATCTGCAAGGGACCCTCGGGGACGTCGTGCTCCTCGCCGTCGACGACCACGCTCGAGACCCCGATCGCCCCGAGCGCGGCGCCGTCGACGACCATGCTCCGCACGTTCGTGGTCGAGAGCGTCACGGTCTCTCCCTCGCGCGACGACGAGACCGTGCAGTCCTCGTACGGATCGGAGGCCGACTCGATCGTGACGAACGAGTGCGACGGCGAGTACGAGGGCGACGGCGTCCTGAGCTCGAAGGCGGCCTCCCACGGATCGAGCGTCCGCTCCTGCATGAGCTCGAACATGGGCGGCCAGTCGACGCAGTCCACGCCCGGCGAGGCGTCGCCGTCCCACCAGTGCGTGGCGCCCGGCTGCTCGAAGTAGACGACGTCGTCCGACACCTCCGCGGCCGCGGCGCTCATGTCGCGGCCCTCTCGGACGGGCACGCTCTCGTCCGCGCTGCCGTGCAGCACGTACACGCCGCGCCGCGCGAGGTTTCCGATGTACACGAGCGTGTCGCTGTGCGCCCTCGCCCGGCCGAACGCGCCGGTCGGGCGCTCGGCTCCCACGTAGCTGTAGAACGACCCCCAACCCGCGCTCGGCCCGAGCGTGCGGAAGCGCCCGGGCGAGATCACGCCGTTGTGCCAGGTCCCGTGGCCGCCCATCGAGTGCCCCGTCAGGTACACGCGCGTCGGGTCGATCCGGAAGTGCGACATCGCATCGTCGAGCGAGAGGAGCGCGTTGAAGTGTCCCCACTCCTCCCAGTCGAAGCCGAACGGCCGCCGGTTCGTCGGGGCGATGATGTACGCCCAGTCCTTCGGCGAGTACGCCTGCGCCTGCCCGATCGCCTCGACGCCCGCGCCGTGGAGCGTGAGGACGAGCGCGTAGTCGCGATCGGGCTCGAAGTCGGAAGGCGGAAGGACGCCGTAGTACTGGACCGACTCGTCGTCCGTCGAGAGGAACGTCTGGCGATATGCAGCTCCGGCAGCGACGGACTGAAGCTGCACCTCTCGCTCGTACGCCCAGTCGAGCGATTCCGACTCCAGATGTATGCGCGCCGTGACCGTCTCGCCGGCCCCGGGCGCCGGTCCCTTCGGCGACAGCCGGAACGCGACCTGCGTGACGGCTCGGCCCGCCAGAGCCGGCGCCTCGAGCGAGGTCTCCTCGAAGAGATCGTTCTCGACGACCCGCAGCTTCACGTCCATCGGTGGCTCCCGCCCGAAGCTCACCACCGGGACGCCCACGTACAGCTCCCGCGACTCTCCGGCGATCAGGTCGGGCGCCGTCACGTCCTCGAGGTTCAGGAAGACCTCGTCCGGCGTCGTGTACAGCTCCACCTCGATCGGACCGCGACCGCCGTATCCCTGGACGAGGACGAGGTTGTCGCCGGGCTCGGCGGTCAGGGGCACCCGCATCCTTCGCGATCCGTAGATGTCGCCGGGCTGCAGGACCTGGTTGCAATAGATGCCAAACGCCCGGTCGGCCCTCGCCAGCAGGTGCGAGCCCTCCTCGAGGCTCACGACCGCCGCGGCGTAGACGAGCGCCGGCCCGAACTCCCCGAGCGACCCGAGCTCGCCCGGCGCGACCGGCCACCAGTAGATCCCGTCCTCGTCCTCACCCTCCTCCTCGGGAACGACGAACGACCCGTCCTCGATCGCCTCGCGCACGGGATCTCCGAGGTTGGGCCACACCTCGGCGACCATCCAGCGGTCGACCGCGAGCGGCTCCGGATCGCGCTCGGCCGCGACGGGCCTGGGCCCGCTCGCCGCGTCGCTCGCATCGCCGGCCGCGTCGACCGCGGCATCGACGCCCGCGTCCGGGGCCGACGCGTCGGGTGACTCGTGCCCGTCGGACGAGGAGCAAGAACACACGACGACCGTCGCGAGCGCGAGGATCCGCCCCATGATGCGCGCGATTGTACGCTTGCATGCTGTACGATACGACCCATGGTCGCGAGGGGCTTCGGGCCGTCCGTCGTCCTCGTGACCGCGCTGGCCGTCGCGTGCGCCCGTCCCGCCGCCGAGCTCGATCTCGACGGCGCGCCTTCGCGCAGGCTGCCCTCGGAGCGGCGCGTCGAGCAGCTTCTTCTCCGGGCCGCCGCCGCGATCCGCGACGGGGATCTCGACGAAGCGGCGCGGCTCGGCGCCATCTTCCGTGGCGAACGGCTCCTCGTGCAGATCGACCCGCTCCCGGGCGAGGACGCGCGCGAGATCCCGACCGACGGCCTGGACCTTCGCGCAGCGAGCCGCTGGGCGCTCGAGGGGTGGGTCCCCGCGGACGACGTCCTCCCGCTGGCCTCGAGCGACCCGAGGATCGGTTTCGTGCGGCTCGCGGTCCGTCCGGTCCGCGACCTCGGGCCCGCCATGAGCGAAGGCGCCACCGCCATATGGGCCGACGGGCTTCACTGTCGCGGCCTGACGGGGGCCGGGGTCCACGTCGCGGTGCTGGACGAGTTCGGCGGCTTCGAGCGGTCGCTCGAGGCGGGCGAGCTCGCCTCCGTTGCTGCTCCGCCGCCGGAGTCCGAGGACGCGCACGGGACCGCGGCCGCCGAGATCGTGTCCGACGTCGCGCCGGGGATCGTGCTTCACCTCGAGGACGGTTCGACCCAGGGCACGCTCTTCGAGTTCGTCGAGTCGCTGCCGGGACGGGGCATCGAGGTGATCAGCCACTCGACCACGATCCACGGCTTCAGCTTCGGCGACGGGACCGGCCGGCTCTGCGAGGCCGTCCTGGCCGCAAACGCCGCGGGCGCCGTGTGGGTCAACAGCGCCGGAAACGGCGCCGACGGCGGCTTCTACCTCGGCCGCTTCACCGACGCCGACGGCGACGGCTGGCACGAGTTCGCGGACGGCGAGGAGGTCAACCGCGTCGAGTCGGGATGGGGCGAATCGACGGCCTGGCTCGACTGGGACGACTACCCGCACAGCGCCCAGGACTTCGACATGTTCCTCGAGCGCTGGGACGGCGCCCAATGGGTGATCGTCGACGAATCGACGCTCGACCAGGACGGCGACGCCCCGCCCACCGAGCAGCTCTCGTTCGACACCGAAACGGCGCAGCACGGGCTGGCCATCTACCGCAACCCGGACACGACCTACGACGGCGAGCTCCGCCTCTTCACCTCGGGCCTGCTCGCGCGGTGGCAGGCCGAGCGATCGGTGGGCGACCCCGGCGCCTGTCCGGCCGCCGTCGCGGTGGGTGCAGTCCTCTGGGACCAGTACCCGGTCGCGCCAAGGGTGAGCTACAGCTCGCGCGGCCCGACCTCGGACGGGCGGACCAAGCCCGACGTGGTGGGACCGACCGACGTCTCGACATCGATGGGCTGGTTCGGCGGCACCTCCGCCTCCGCGCCCCACGTCGCGGGCGCCGTGGCGCTCACGATGGAGCAGTACGGGCTCGATCCGTTCGAGGCGGTCCTGCGGCTCGAGTCGGAGGCCCTGATCGAGGGGGCCGCTCCGGACGCCGAGCTCGGATGGGGCCGCGTGACGCTCGACGCGTCGCCGCTGGGATGGGAGTGCGAGCCCGCCGCGCAGCCGCGGCCCTGCACGTCGGACTGCGGCACGGAAGGGACGCAGGGCTGCACGCCGGAATGCACGTGGTCGCTCTCGTGCGACGCGGGCGCCGAAGAGTGCAACGGCCTGGACGACGACTGCGACGGCCAGTCAGACGAGGACTTCACCTGCGTCTTCGGGGAGACGGTTCCGTGCGAGACGAGCTGCGGCTCTACCGGGGGCTACACCTGCAGCGTCTTCTGCCAGTGGGACACCTGCGTTCCTCCCGTGGAGACCTGCAACGGCCGGGACGACGACTGCGACGGCACCGCGGACGAGGGCCTCGACTGCGAGCCCTCGGGCTGCGGCTGCCGCGCGGCAGGCGTTACGGGCGGAGCCGGCTGGTGGGCCCTGCTCGTGGCGATCGCAGTCTCCAGGATCACATCCAGGTCGTGAAGTAGATGGTGCCGACGGACTCGATCGTCGACAGGTCGCACACCTCGTCCCAGGCATCCATGTCGATCTGGCTCCCGATCTGCCACACGCAGGCGGTCTCGCCCTTGCTGCAGGGAGCGCGCCCGTCGGGCTGCCCGCCGCACGCGAAGTCAGGCGCCCACTCCTCGATCCGCCCGGCAGCGCACTCGTCGTCCGACGGGAAGCAGAACGCGATGACGTCGAAGTAGGCGCCCACGCCCGCCGCGCCCCCGACGGACTCGAACTTCGCATCGTCGCACGAGTCCGGCTCGCCGAGATCGCAGTCGCCATCGCCGTCGCCGTCGCCATCGCCGTCGCCGTCGCCATCGCCGTCGCCATCGCCGTCACCGTCGCCGTCGCCGTCGCCGTCGGCATCGCCGTCGCCGTCGCCGTCGGCATCCGAGTCCGAGTCCGCATCGGAGTCGGCGTCGCCGTCCGTGTCGTCGTCATCGTCCCGACCGCTCCCGCAGGCGGCGACACAGCAGACGCAGCCGATCAGCAAGGTCCACGCGAGTCCGCGAGTCTTCATGCCGCGAGCGTAACCGACGACCGCCATCCGGGCCCAGCCCCGGCGCCGGTTTCGAGACGCGGGCCGGGCATCCGCCGAGCGCCGCCGTGGCTCGATGTCAGCAGGACTTCGACGATGCCGTCTTCCTGATCGAGGTATCCCGCCCGCACCGCGTGACGAGGCCTCACTCGATCGTTCCCGGACAGGAGCGGTCGACGCCGATCGCGCGAACGAACGGGGCGCTGACTCCGTCGCCGGAGTACAGACCCACTTCGATCTCGAGGGCGGTACCCGCTGGCACGCCCGCGGCCGCGAGCGCGGCGGAGAGGTCCACCGGTGGCTCGTCACCGGGAACGACGGCGATCGCGACGCCGCCCGCCGGACCGAGGGCCTCCACGTCACCGGTGCGGGCCACGATCGTGACGCGCGACGAACCGAGGGTCCGTATGTCCCACCTGAGGTCGCCCCACACCGTCGGGCCGCTCGGGCAGCCCTCGAAGACGTGCCGGTAGCGGCCCTCGGTCCTGAGCGCGTTGGCGGTCTGGTATCCCGTCATGTCGCTGTACGTGTAGGCCCCGGCGAATGGCGGGCGGACGCGCTCGAAGTCGAGGCTGCTCGGGTCGAGGACCGTCGCGGTGTCACCCTCGAAGTCGATGCCCCAGATCATGCCGTCGTGGTCCACCGCGATGCCGTGCTCGTAACCTCCCGTCTGGACCCACGTGACCTCGAGGGTCGCTGAGTCGACACGCAGGATTCCACCTTCGTGCCCCTGCGCAGCCCAGACGCTACCTGCCGCGTCGGCGGCGACACCCCCCACCCACTCCTCCTCGTCCAGCTCGGGCCAGTCCCAGCTCCCAGTCGAGGGCGAGAAACGCTGCAGGCTGCCGCCGGTCCAGACGTTCCCGTCGCGGTCGACGGTGATGCCGTAGGTCTCGCGCCAGCCCGGCAGGGGGTGCTGGGTGACCTCGAGCGTCGACGTGTCGAGCTCCGCCAGGCGACCTTCGCCGCAGACCCAGATCTTGTTGCCGGGGCCCAGCGCCGCCCCGTACGGGTATGTCGGCGACGTGTCCGCGACTCGGCCCGTCAAAGTGCCGTCGTCGGCTCGGATCTCGTAGATCCTCTGCTCTTCGAACGCCCCGACCCAGACGTACTCGTCGAAGACGCCGTCGAGGCCGCCACGCTCCTCGATGACGGTGCCGCGGGCCACCGCGCCGGGGTCGCCCACCGGCGTGTGCCACTTCATGCACTCGTCCGAGCCCCAGGGCAGGACCTGGGCGCCGCCCGATGACGTCGTCACCACGCCGTCTCCGTTCCTGTCGGGACAGTCGCCCGCCAGGACGTAGGTAGCGCTCGACAGACCGCGGTTTGCGACGGCGACGTTGCCGGCGCGGTCCACGGCCGTTCGCGACGGGTCCATCTCGTCGCTCGGGCCCGTCAGGTATCGGCCCAGCTCCTCACCCGTCCGGGTGTCCAGCTTCGAGACGGTGCCCTCCCACGAGTTCGCGACCCAGATGAGCGTGTGCCCGATGATGCCGCCTTGCTCGAGCGTGAGGGAGCCGTCGGGGGCGACCACCACCCCCTGTCCGCGATCGGCGGCGAACGGCGCGTCCGTGCCCGCACCGATGCGCTCGCCGGGCCACCCGTCGACGGTGTCCGAACCGTCGCCGACCTCGCCCGGGCTTGGCCCCGTGGTCGAGCCGAAACCCCCGCTCTCGACGCACGCGGCGAGCGCGAGCGTGACCACGAGCGCTGCGACTCCGGACGAGCATCGCTCTCTGGAGACCTCGATCTTGCCTCTCATGCCTGCCGACATGAGCAAGTCCGGGGCCGCTCGCCGCCGCGCGGATCGCCGGGTTCGGACGCTTCTTCCGGTCCCGCCTGTCGGTTCGGACCCACAATCGAGCGGGGCCGGCGAACCTCCCCCGCGTGGCGGTGCCGCGAAAGTCGGGCTAGAAGCTGACGGCTTGCGCCACGCGGACGACGCCTCCATCCGTCACGTCATGGAACGAGACCGTTCGCCCCTCGAGGTCGACGACGAGCGCGCACGGATCGTGTCCGCGGGACAGCGTGCCCCCGTTGATGATCGTCAGGCCGTCGAAAGCCCTGACCATCCGCCGGTGGGTGTGTCCGGCGATGACGAGCTCGAACTCGCGCCCTCGACGGAGCGCGGCCAGCGCGGCGTTGCACTCGAGCGCGTGGCCCTCGTCGTCGGGCCGGACGTCGGCCATGTCGTCGTCGCCCAGACCGTGACACAAGAGGAGCCGACCAGCGGTGGTCTCGAGCGCCAGGCTTCGCGGGAGCCCGGCCAGAAAGAGCCGTGAGCGTGGCTCGACCGCCGCCGTGGCGTGCGGAAGATCGCGCATCTGACCTGCCAGGAACCAGCGGTCGTGGTTTCCCCTCACGGAGACGACGGCGTGATCGGCGAGCAACCTGCAGCAGCGATCCGCGTCGCCGGGGCCGTCCACTATGTCCCCGACCGCCATGATCCGCTCGACGCCCCGGTCTGCCAAAAACGCCAGGACACGATCGAGCGCCTCGTCCTCGGCGTGGACGTCGCCGATCACGCCAATCCGTCCCATCTTGCCCGTTCGCATCCGGCGCCAGCATACGCGCCGCCCGCTCGGTCGGCCATCCCGCGGCCGCGCCCGGAAAGTGACGGCGGGGCCCCAGGCGCGCTCCATCGCAACGCGGGTGAGCGGGATGGGGAAGAGGGGTGGCGGCAGCACGTGGCTGAAGGATCGAGGTCCAGGTCGACGCGCGAGCGCGTTCCTCGCGCTGGTCGGCCTCTTGTCTCCGGGCGGCGCTGTCGCCCAGGAAGCGATCTGGATGGAGGGGGAGTCCTGCGCATGGACGGAGTTCAACCAGCACGGCTGGTACAGCTCGGTGCAGCGCGACCTCCTCTCGCCCGGAACGCCCGGCGACCTCGTCGACACCGGCGACTGGACCGCCCACTACGCGAACGACAGCGTCCCCGTCGAGGTGCGCTGCGATTTCGAGGTCGGCGAGGGCGGCGCGTACACGCTGTGGGCGCGGGTCGGAGTCTACCGTCTCACGATGTGGGCCTCCTTCGACGAGGGCGACAGGATCGACCTCGATCTGGACAACCGGGCGCGCGAGCAGGTCAACCTCGTCGAGCCCACGTTGGACATTCGCTTCGTCGGCTGGGTCGACACCGGCCCGGTCGACCTCGAGCCGGGGCAGCACACGGTCGCCTTCGGCCTGGAGCCGCACCCGTCGTGGAACGGAGCGGAGATCTACGGCGCGCTCGACGCCTTCTGCCTCACGAGCGAGGTCTGGGCGCCGAGCGGCGCCTTGCAGCCGGAGGCCGAAGGCGGTGCCGAGCCCGAGCCCGACGCGTGGTTCGCCTACGCGCCGGGGGACGATCCGTTCGACCCGGCCTCGATCACGGACATGTCCCGCCTGCTGGCGGCGCCGGCCGGGTCGCGCGGCTGGCTCGAGCGCGACGGCGCGGACCTGCGCTGGGAGGACGGCACGCCGGCGAAGCTCTGGGGCGTCAATGCGAGGCCCATGAGCACGCCCGATCTGCGCGAGCAGCAGGCGCGCTTCTACGCGAAGTACGGCATCTCCATCGTCAGGCACCACCCGGTCATCGACTCGATCGGGCCGACCGTCGCTGCGGACGGCACGGTCTCGTTCGACCCCGACCGCCTCGACGCCTTCGATCACTGGTTCGCAGCGCTCGAGGAGCAGGGGATCCACATGGACTGGTCGGTGTTCTACCCGGCCATAGTCACCGCGGAGGACGGGTACGATCCGGCGCTCTTCGCGGAGCTCGCAGAGGAGGACGGCGGTCGGTCGACCTCCGGCGTGGTCTCGTTCATGCGCGAGCTGCAGGACGTCGAGTGGTCGCGTCTCGAGCCCCTGCTCGACCACGTCAACCCCTACACGGGTCTTCGCTACGCGGACGACCCCACGCTCGCGGTCGTCGAGATCCACAACGAGGACTCGATCTTCTGGCACTGGCCTCTCAACGACCTCGCGACCGGCGAGATGCCGCTGCACCTCGCGGCGCTGCAGGCGATGTGGGCCGAGTGGCTGCGGGGCCGCTACGCCGACGACGCCGCGCTCCTGGCCGCGTGGGGTCCGGCCGGCGCCGGGAGCCGCGCCGGCGACTCGCTGGACAACGACTCGATGCCCATCTACGGGGCCTGGGAGATGGCCGCCGAGGGCCCGTGGGGGCGCCCGAACGAGCGAGCCAGGATGGGCGACTTCATCCGGTTCCTGGCAGAGACGCAGCGCGATTACTACGAGCGCCGCATCGACGAGATCCGCACGACGGGCTTCGGCGGCGTGATCGTGACGACGGCCTGGAGGGCGGGTGGTCCGGCCGCGCAAGCCGCGAACTCGTGGACGGACATGGCGGCCGATGCGATCGATCGCCACGCGTACACGGGCGGAGGAGGCGGCGTCTGGCGAATCACGGCGAGCTCGGCGGACACGACCTCTCACCTCGGCGCTCCGGGATCGGGGCTCCTCTCCATCGGCTTCTCCCAGGTCGAGGACCGGCCCTTCTTCGTCAGCGAGTGGACGCAGAGCCCGCCGAACCCCTGGAAGGCGGAGGCTGCGCCGCTCCTGGCCCTGTACGGGATGGGTCTTCACGGCTGGGACGCCAGCTTCCACTTCGGCGCCTCGAAGGCCTACATGCGGGGCGGGTGGCCGGACCTCTACTCCTACGTCTCCGAGACGCCCCACTTCATGGGGCAGTTCCCTGCGCTCGCATTCTCCGTCGCGCGCGGCCACTACGCCGAGTCGGAGCCCATCGCGGCGCGACGCGTGCCGGTCGACGCGGCGTTCGCGGGCTACGACGTCCTGACACAGCCCCTCGCCGAGGGCGCGTGGGACGGAGAGGCGGGCGACCTCGCGGTGCCGCCCGAGGTCTTCGCGCTCGGTCGCATCACGCTCGACGTGGCCGATGACGCGGCGGCGCCGGAGCGCGGCGACTGGAATCTGGCCGGGCCCTTCACGAGCAGCACGGGCGAGCTCGTGTGGGACGCCGACGCCCGCTTCGTCCTCGCGGCGGGACCCAAGACGCAGGGCGTGATCGGGTTCGCCGGCGGCCGCGTCCATGAGTTGCCGGGCGTCTCGGTGGATCTGCGGACGGACTTCGCGGTCCTTCTCCTGACCCCGCTCGATGATCTGCCGCTCGACCAGTCGCAGCAGATCCTCGTGACCGCGCTCGCGCGCGACACGCAGACCGGCGCGAGCTGGAACCTGGACGAGACCGCGCTGACCGACGTGGGCGGCCCGCCGCTACTGCTCGAGCCGGTGCAGGCGACGCTCACGTTCGTGGGCGACCCCGTCACGTCGGCGCGGGTCGTGGACATCTACGGCGTGCCGACGCGGCGGGAGATCGAGCGCGACGGGAACCAGGTCGTGATCGACGGCAGGTACGAGGCCTTCATGTACGAGGTCCGCCGCGGCGAGCTCCCCGCCGGCGACGCTGGGCCGGGCGGCGACGCGGGGCCGGGCGGCGACGCTGGGCCGGGCGGCGACGCTGGGCCGGGCGGCGACGCGGGGCCGGGCGGCGACGACGCCGGCGCGGGGATGGACGCGGGCTCGCGCCCGGACGGCTCCGTCGATGCCGCGGCAGGAGATGACTCCGGCGCGTACTTCCCACCGGTGCGGGACGACGACGGCGGCTGCAAGTGCGACGTCAGCATGGCCGTCCTCGTGCCCTGGCTTCCCCTGCTCGGACGACTCCGCCCGCGACGCAAGGCGCGACGACGCATCTGACGTCGTGGCCGGCGCCGGAGCGCTCCTTCTCGGACTGGGCGCGAAAAAGCGTGGTCCCGGGATCGAGGCCGGGATATCATCATGACCGCTAGATGATCGGGGGTAAGGCAGGGCCCGGGCTCGAGGAGCTCGAAGAACGGCTGCGCCGGAGCGAGGCGAGGCTGGTCGAGATCCAGGCGATCGCACGCCTGGGGAGCTGGGAATGGGACATCGCGACGAACGCGGTGACCTGGTCACCCGAGCTCTACCGGCAGCTAGGGTTTCGCCAGGGCGAGGTCGAGCCGACGTTCGAGATCTACCTGGCGCGCGTGCATCCGGACGACAGAGCTTTCGTCTGCGGCCTCATCGGCCGCGCGCTCGTGGATCTCGCGCCGGTCGACTTCGAGTTCCGCATCGTCCGGACGGACGGCTCGATCCTGTTCGCGCGGGGCCGCGCGGAGGTGGTCATCGACGAGGCCGGCCGGCCGGTCCGGATGGTCGGGACCGGGCAGGACCAGTCGGAGCGCAAGAAGCTCGAGGAGCAGCTCGTCCTCGCCGGCCGCCTGGCGACCGTGGGCACGCTCGCGTCGGGTGTCAGCCACGAGATCAACAACCCCCTGTCGTGGATCCTCTCGAACGTCGTCTTCGCCGGCGAGCGCGCGGCGGAGCTCGCCGCGAGGCTCGAGCGGGCCAGGGCGATCGTGTCCGCCGACCCTTCGGGTGCCGGGCCCGCGACGGGTCGGTCCCTCTGGGCGCGGTTCGCCGGCGACGAGATGCTCTCGGAGCTGACCGCGGTCCGCGATGCGCTCTCGGACGCGCGCGAAGGCGCGGAGCGGGCCCGCGACGTCGTGCGGGACCTCGGCGTCTTCGGGGGCGCCGACGAGGAGCGTCGGGCGCCGGTGCACGTCGTTCCGATCCTCGAGTCCACCCTCGCGCTCGCGACGAACGAGATCCGCCACCGCGCGCGGCTCGTCCGCGAGCTCGGCGGCGTCCCGCCCGTCGAGGCGAGCGAAGCGCGCCTGGCGCAGGTGTTCATGAACCTCCTCGTGAACGCCGCCCACGCGATCCCGGAAGGACGCGCGGAGGCGAACGAGATCTGCGTCGTCTCCCGGACGGACCAGCTCGGCAACGCCGTCATCGAGGTCCACGACACCGGGTGCGGGATCGACCCGGCCGCGCGCGAGCGCATCTTCGATCCGTTCTTCACCACGAAGGGCCCCGGAGGCGGGGCCGGCCTCGGGCTGTCGCTGTGCCACGCGATCGTGGCCTCGATCGGTGGCCGCATCGAGGTGACCAGCGAGCTCGGCAGTGGCTCGACGTTCCGCGTCGTCCTTCCGGCGGCCCGCTGCCGGCCGTCGAGCGCGCCTCCGGCCGCCAGGTCCTCCCACGCGCCGCGGCGCGGCAAGATCCTCGTCATCGACGACGAGCCGATGGTCCTCGATGGCCTCGGCCGCGCGCTGTCCGGCGATCACGAGGTCGTGGGGCTGGCGAGCTCGCGCGAGGCGCTCGAGCGTCTCACGCGCGGCGACCGCTTCGATCTGATCCTGTGCGACCTGATGATGCCCGACACGACGGGAGCCGATCTGCACGAGGAGCTCACCCGCGTGGCCCCGGAGCAGGCCGAGCGCATCGTGTTCATGACCGGCGGTGCCTTCACACCGCGCGCGGCCGAGTTCCTGGACCGCGTCCCCAACCGCCGCTTGATCAAGCCCTTCTCGCTGCAGGAGCTACGCGCGCTGATCGCCGCGATCCTGGTCTGAGAGCCCGCAGACGCGCCTCGAGACGACTGTCCGCTCACCGCGGCCCGGGGCGAACACCTGGACACGCGCGAGCAGGTACTGCGGGCGTTTTCGAGCAACCGGCGGTGGCACGGGGGTCGCAAACAGCTCAGCGCTTGCCAAATGAGGAGGTGGCCCTTGAAGTGTGTGCTCGTCGCGTGCGTGGGAGCGGCCGTGTCTTTCGGCGGGAGCATGGCCTGGGCGTGCGGGGGATTCTTCTGCAGCGGCCAGCAGATCGACCAATCCGGCGAACGGGTCCTGTTCATCGTGGAGGACGGGCACGTGCAGGCCCACATCCAGATCCAGTTCGAGGGAAACGCGAGTGATTTCTCCTGGGTCGTGCCCGTCTCGGAGGTTCCGACCTTCGACGTGGGCAGCGACGAGGCCTTCACGGCCCTGCTCTCGGCCACGGTACCGCGGTTCGAGCGCGACACCCGGTATGCTCCGGGCTGCGAGCCCGACTGGGGTGGCGATGCCGACGCGGACGCCGACGCGGACTCCGACGCCGATTCGGACGCCGACGTCGGGGGTGCGGTCACTGTCATCTCGACCGGCGTGGCGGGTCCCTACTCGACGGTCGTGGTCGACAGCGAGGATCCCGACGCGCTCGTCCGCTGGCTCGAGGAGAACGAGTACGACGTCGGCGAGGGAGCGCTGCCGATCATCGCGTCCTACGTGAACGCCGGCTTCTACTTCGCGGGGCTGAAGCTCCAGAACGATCGATCGGTCGGCGATCTGCGGCCCATCGTCCTCGACATCCCCACGGACGAGCCGTGCCTGCCGATCCGCCTGACGTCGATCGCGGCCACGCCGAACATGCCGATCCTCGTCTGGGTGCTCGCCGACGCACAGGCCGTCTCGCTGAACTACCCGGAGCTCTGGCTCAACGACCTGTACCTGTACGCCGCGGACGACGGCGATTACGGGGACCTCGCGAACCGGGCCCTCGACGAGATCGGGGGCCGAGGGTTCCTGGTGGACTTCGCCGGATCGCCGGCCGACGCCCGCGCGGCCATGAACCCCGACCGCTACGACACCGATCGACTCGCCACGATCACAGATCCGCGGGAGCTGCTTCGGGAGGTCGAGGCTCAGCGTCTGCTCGCGAGCCCGAAGATGCTGGAGCTCCTCCAGACACACGTGCCGATTCCGGAGTCGTACGTCGCCGAGGAGATCTCCCCCGCCGAGTTCTACGCCTGCGTCGATTGCGGCCTGGAATGCTGGGACGACGATGACGGAGGGGACTGCTGGCGGGAGTGCGATCGCTGTTACGGCGACGAGCTCGTGGAGTCGGGATACGAGTTCGATGGGCCCGGCCTCGCCGCCTCGATCGAGCGCGAGATCGTCGCGCCGCTGCGGAGCGTCGCCGACGCCCTGAGCCGGCACTCGAAGCTCACCCGAATGTACACGACGATGTCACCGGGCGAGATGACCGAGGACCCGATCTTCGCCACGAACCCCGACCTGCCGGACGTCCCGACCCTCCGCTCGGGCGTGAGGACGTACATGTGCACGCCCGGCGCCGGCTGGGACGAGGGCGGGCAGTGGGACGTCGTCACGCCGAACGGCGTGCGCGCCTGCGTCCCGACGGCCGAATGGGGAGACCCGGACGACGAGATGCCCGCCGCGCTCCTGGCCATCCGGCAGAGCGAGCGCGGAGCGGGCCGGCTCATCGTGGACAACCGGGACGACGTCAACGCTCGATACCGCTGCAGCCCCGACGGGCCCGACCCCGACCCGGAGGTGCAGTACGTTCCCGGGAGCCGCTTCGCCAGCACGACGAACCCCTGGAGTCAGCCGGAGCGGGACGACGGGGGCCTTTGCAACGTCGGTACTGCCAGCCCGCGTTCCTCCATCCCGATCCTGGCCGGGCTCGTCCTCCTCTTCGGCTGGCTCAGGCGGAAGGCGCGCTACCGGCTCTAGGGCACGCGATCGAGGATCCCGATGACGTCGGCCGTCGAGTGGAACCTCGACGACCGGGGAGCCAGGCGGACGTTCACCTCGATCTCCATTTGCGAGACCGACCCCGACGTCACTCGGGCAACGTTTCGTCCGTCTTGCCGCGATGCTTCGGCAGCCCGTCCGGCACGCGCACCCACGGCAAGTGCTCCTCGTAGCTCACGTGCGCTGCGGGCGCGCGGTCGAGCGGGCTGACGAGGCTGCCGGCCGTCACGTAGATGCGGTCGAGCTTCGGCGACTCGTGGTGGCCGGCCTCGAGCGCACGGTAGAGCATCGAGCTGCCGCAGGTGCGGCAGAACCCCCACGCGACCCATTTCGAGGACCGGTACCAACCCACGGTGGCCTCGCCTGTCTCGAACGCGAAGCGCTCCGCCGGGACCGAGGTCCACGTGACGAACGCCGCTCCATGCGACAGGCGGCATGACGAGCAGTGGCAATGCGCGACGAAGTCGGTCGGCGGCGACAGGCGGAAGCGGACCGCGCCGCACAGGCACCGGCCCTCGATCGTGGTGGAGCCCGGAGAGGTCGACTGTTCCATGGCTCGTGAGTAGCCAATTGCGCTACCGAAGGGAAGGGTGCCGTTGCTCTGACTGTGGCTGTCGCTCGCATGCGGTCGGCGCCTCGCGAGGAGCGACAGGTGATCGCCGCTCCTGTGACCCCATCTGTCATGCGTGTCGGGCATCCTGTTCATGTGAGAAAGGACTGACCATGCAAGACGAGGAGTCGAGCGAGATTTGGGTCGAGGTCGACGGAATCGCGGTGGGGCTCGTGGATGACGCCCGGGCCGTCATCGTCGAGGGACCGGGCGGCCGCCACGTGCACGACCACTCGCTGTGCGGGACACTACCGGGTCAGGTCATCTTCGACCGAGCCAGCTTCGCCTCGTGGGTGAGAGGGTGCATGCCGCTGGTCCATCGCGCCGTGGAGCGAGGTCGGCTGGCCGGCTCCTTCAACGTCGATGATTGGAGCTTTCCGGACGACCCCTCCGCGTTCCGAAGAGATTGGTTCGGCGCAATCAACGAGCCTCCTGCGCAGATCGACATTGGCGCGCTCGAGCTGGACATCCTGGGCCGGCGCTCCAGGCCGAAGGGGCCAGAAGTCCCGGAGCTCACCTTGGTGATGGGGCCAGTGGCGAGCGGGAAGACGACGCTCCGCCGCTCCCGCCTGGCTTCACATGTCCCGATCGACCCGGCCGAGCTCTACCTGATGCTCACGCTCGGCGACACGAAGGTGCCCGCCAACATCGGAAGGCTCCTTCAAGAGGCCGGCCGGGCGGTAGCCCTGGCGGCGCTTCGCGAACGACGTCACGTGGTCCTGGAAGTCCTGCCCAGCCGGCTGGCGCACCCTCGGTTGATGGACGCCCTGCAACGCGTCAAGGCACTCGGGTACCGCATGAGCATCCTGTGCTGCGACGTGCCGCTCGATGTCAGCCTGGAGCGCAATCGAAAGCGGGCGGACCGCGAGATCTCCGCGGTCCATACCGAGATCGACGCGATCTCGTGGGTGAGACACGCGCTCCGCGAGATCGAGCAGGACCTCGCGGCGCGGCGATCGAACGAAAGGGGGGCCGAATCGGGAATCTAGCGCGTGACCTCGGGTGAGTACGAGACCTGGGCGGTGCCTTCGGCGCGATTTACTCCCTGCTGCGGGAGCTTCAGCTCGCGCGCCGCGCTGCCCGCGCGGTTCCAGCACGCGGCGCCGGGCGGAGGACGCGGGGCCCGGTCGCGTACGTCGAGGCGAGCCAGCGGCCGAGGTCGGCGAAGTCGCGGCGAAGGGACCTCGGGGCCACGATCTCCACGCTGTCCCGGAACGACGCAACCCACGCCGTGATCTCGGGCGAGGCGCCGCAGGTGAGCTCGAGCTCGACGCCTCCGTCCGCGAGATCGTGCAGGACCTGCTTCGGATGCCAGGTCCGCTCCTTCACGTACGCGGCGGCGCCGGCCGTGAAGCGAAGCCGGTACGTCGTCGTCGGACCGCCGGCCCAGACGCCGAAGGCCGACTCGACCCAGCCATCGGCGTCGATGCCTCCGGGCGGCGTGGCGGTCGCGCGGAGGGATCGGAGTCCGCGCAGGCGCTGGAGGTTGAGCGTCAGGATCCGATCGTGCTTGGGGATCCAGGCGAGCACGTAGCCGGTGCCGTGATGGATGAACAGACGCAGTGGCAGGGCCGTGAAATCGCGCGGCTCCTTCGCGCCGAGCGCCTTGTAGGTGAACTGGCAGAGGTGGCTCGTCGAGATCGCGTCGACCAGAGGCCAGAAGACGTCGGGCGGGGCGCTATCCCAGACGGCGCGGTCGTGCTGCAGGAAGCAGCGCTCGATGGCCGCGAGTCGCTCGCGGTCGCCCGGACCGAGCGCCTTCTCGATGCGGTCCGACAGGTCCTCGAGGTACGCGAAGATCGTCGACGTGCGGCGCGCGGGGCCCGCCTGCTGCATCGCGAGGCGGAGGGCGAGGTAGTGGCTCGCGTCGACGAGCCCGGTCAGACCCGAGGCCATGCGGTCCCGGTACGCCGTGCGCCAGCGGACCCGCCTGTCGCCCTTCTCCGCGATGATCGGGACACCAGCCTCCTGCAAGGCGGCGAGATCGCGCCGGATCGTCCTCGTCGCCGCCCCCCACTTCGCCGCGAGCTCGTACAGGTCGGTCCCACCCAGCCGATCGACATCGCGAAGGACGCCCAGGATGCGAACGAGCTGGTGATTGCGCGCCGGCGCCCTCGTCCCGCGTTTCCGAACCGCCATTTTCCCACGAGACCTCACGGCTCCGTGGTCTCGACGCGCACGAGCTGAGGAAGCGAGTCGAAATGGCTGTCGCGGTCGAGCAACGCAAGGTCGTGCTGCACGACGAGTGACGCGATCCAGAGGTCGTTGGTCGGGATCGGCGTACCGTGGCGACGAAGCTGCCGATAGAGCGAAGCGTAGTGGTGCGCAGTCGTCTCGTCGGGTAGGAGAACGTCGACGCCGGGTCGGGCGAGGAATCGCCGAAGCGTTCCTTCGTTCTGCGCGCCCCGCTTGCCAACCGAGAAACCCGCGAGCAGCTCCGCGAGAACCATGAGCGGCACGAAGACTCGGTCGGCGCGCTCCAGGACCTCCACCACCCAGGAGATGCCGCGGGCGAAGTCCGAGTACCGGTTGGTGTCGATGGCCACCCTCACTTCCACATCTCCTCGTCCACACGGTCCTGATCGGCCAGTGCCTGGTCGCAGAGCGGGTCGTCCTGCCACGTGCCCGCGAGGTCGGCGAGCGTCCGCTGCTTGACCGGCTCGCCGAGCACCCCCGTCGCCTGGGCGAGCGCCTCGATCGCGACCTCGTTCAGGCTCCGCCCCTCGAGCTTCGCGCGCCTGCGGAGGGCCCGATCCACCGCACGGGGGACGTTTCGCAGCGTGTACTGCATGCATGAAACATAGGCGATGCCTGCATCTGGAGCAAGAGCACCGGGCCTGGTACCGAGGCGAGGGCTTTGATGATCTGGCGCTCGAGCACTGGATGGGCGGCGAGGCTACGCTGGAGTCGTGCGGCGTCGCGGGCAGGCCTTCGCGTCTGGTCGAGAGCGAGCGACAGCGCGTGCCCAAAGAACACCGGGCCTTCTTCGACGCCCTTGCCCTCGCGATCGACCTCGAAGTCGCCGGCGAGCGCTACAGGCTCATCCATGCGGGACTCCCAGGGCACGTGAGCTTCGAGGTCGCCGGCGGATGATCGCCAGGCTCGAGCGCGAGTCGAACGTGCGGCGTCTCGACGACGACCTCGCGGAGCTCTTCCCCGACTCGCGCTCCGTCAACGATGCGCTCCGGACGCTTCGAGACCTCGCCAAGCGCGTCGGCCGCCCTCCCCGCCGCCGCGCGGCCTGACCATCGACTGCATCCGAAAGAACGCGCCGACGAACGACCTCTGCCTGGTACCGATCCGTGGCATGCTCGGGCCGGAGCAAGGGAGGGCACGAGAGTAGTGACGAGCAAGCCCGGACGGAACGCGCCTTGCCCGTGCGGGAGCGGGCTCAAGTTCAAGCGCTGCTGCATGAGCGCGGCGGAGGCCGCACCCCGCTTCACCCAGCAGGACCGGGACTCGGCGCTCGGGAAGCTCGAGCTTTTCACCGAGGTGGTGCTGAAGGAGGACGACGACTGCGCCCTGGACGAGTTCTGGGGGCGCGTGCCGGCGGCGCACGACTTCGACGAGGAGAGGGCCCCGGAGAGCGAGGCGGTTCTCGACATGTGGTTCTGGTTCGACCGGCCGCTCGACGACGGCCGCCTGGTCGTCGACCGGCTGCTCGCGGAGGATCCGTCGATCGCCGCCGGCGAGCGGCGCTTCCTCGAGGCGGCGCGCGGGACGTGCATGCGGCTGTACGAGGTCGAGGACACCCGCCCCGGGGTCTCGGTGACTCTCCGGGAAGTGCTCGACGACGTCCGAGTGACGGTGCACGAAAGGATGGGCTCGCGGCACATGAAGCGCTCGGACCTGCTTGCCGCGCGCGTCATCTCCCGGGGCGTGTCCGGCCAGCCGGAGATCGAGCGAGGTCTGCTGCAAATCCCCGGCCTCCTGCGCGACGCGGTGGTGTTGCAGGCGTCGAGCTGGCGAGCGCGGTTCCGCAAGGAGGAGCCGGGCACGGACGACCTCCGGTTCTTCAAGGAGCTGCCGCCGGCGTTCCACGAGGTGTGGGCGAACGCGATCATCGCGCCGCCGATTCCTCACCTCCGGAACACCGACGGAGAGGATCTCCTCGCCACGAAGGTCCACTTCGAGGTGACCGATCCGACCAGGCTCGTCGCGACGCTCGACGCGAGCCGCGACCTCCAGCGGGCCTCGACGAAGGAGACCCGCTGGCACTGGATGGGGACCAACCGATCGGGCGAGAGCGTGATCCTGGGTCTCGTGATCCTTCGAGCCTCGGACCTCGTGCTCGAGACGAACTCCGTCGCCCGAGGCGAGCGCGGCCGCGCGGCGCTCGAGGAGCTCGCCGGCGATGCCGTCGCCCACCGAGCCACCACCCACGAGGATCTCACCGTCTCGCTGCGGCAGGAGCTGCGGGAGGGGCGCGAGGAGCGACCGCGTGGCCCAGGCTCCGATGAGATTCCGGCAGACGTCATGGAGGACATCGTCCTCGAGCAGCAGGGCCGGCACTACCGCAGATGGGTCGACGAGCCGGTCCCCGCCCTCGAAGGCCGTACGCCGCGCCAGGCCGCGAAGGACCCGGAGCTCAGATCGAGGGCCGCGGAGCTCGTCCGCAGTCTCGAAGGGATGTACGACGCTGCCCTGGCGCGCGGCGAACCGGCCTACGACCCGTCGTGGATGTGGGGCGAGCTCGGCCTGGCACGGTCCTCCCAGCCGGAGCACCCGCCGCCGCTCGCCCACGAGCGGTGGGACGAGGCCGCGCCGGGCTTCGGCGATCTGGTTCGCTCCCTTGCGGAGCGGCTGCGCAAGCGGCCCGGGTTCGACGACACGCGCGAGGCCCTCGCGCCCGCGCAGATCGCGGACGGTCTGGGCGCCGACCTCGACGTCCGCCGTTTCCTGAAGGCCCATCGAGAGAGCCGCGGGCCCGTCGACGCCGAGGCCCTGGCCGCGACCGACTGGATCCCGCGATGCATGCGCCGGGCGGTCTGGTTCGAGCTTCACCTGCGGAAGACCTTCTGGGTCGACGAGCCCCTCGCGTACATGCTGGCGCACACGGATCTGGACGTCGCCGGACGAGACCTGCGCGTCCCGTTCCCTTCCTTCGCCCTCGTCTTCACGGACCGCCAGGCGCTGTCGCTTGCTGAGCGGCTGGTTGCGGCCGACCGCACGACGCCGCTCACCGGGTACATCCTCAGGGTGCTCACCGTGTACGTGACTGAGGAGCGAACGCCGGCGGACCGCGTGCTCCACGTCGGTCTCGCTCCCGACGCCATGGGCGCCGATCCACCGCCGTTGATCGAGCACCGGATCCGACTGACCGACGAGGCGCCGATCGCGGTCCCCGGAACGGATGACGAGCCCAGGGCCTTCCACGCCGAGGGCGATCCGGTCCCGAGCACGCGGCCCCTGCCGCTGCTCCTGCGGCTCGTGGTCAACGCGATCCTCTACGCGACGAGCGCCGGTGCCGAGCCCGAAGAGCGGGCGATGCCGCGGGCGGCGGCGAGGCGGCATCGAGCCGCGCCGCCCGCCCGGCCCGCGTTCAGCTCGGAGTCGGTGTACTTCCTGCCGGGCGCCATCGAGATCTCGCAACTCCGGCGGCTGCAGGACCTCCAGCGCATTCCGAGCGGGCGCCAGCTCTTCCACCGCTTCATGGTCCGGGGCCACTGGAGGCGCCCGCGAAAGGACTGGAAGGACCGACGGCTGCGCTGGATCGAGCCCTACTGGAAGGGCCCGGATCTCGCCGCCGTGATCGAGCGAACGTACAAGCTGACACCGTGAGCCACGCTCGCGACTTGCCGAGAGAGGAGAGCGGATGTCGATCCCGTTCCGAGGAACCTGCATGACCTGCAAGAAGGAGCTTCCCAAGAGCCAGATGACCAGCCACCTCGGCAGGTGCCTGCGCGGCGACGAGGACCGTCTCCACGTCGTCGTCGACGGGCGCCACGCGCCGATATTCTGGCTTCACCTCGCGCTGACGCCCGGCGCCACGCTGGGCCAGCTCGACAGCTTCCTGCGCAAGATCTGGCTCGAGTGCTGCTTTCACCTGAGCGAGTTCAAGATCGGCGCCGAGCACTACGTCTCGCACCCCGACGACCGAGACTCGCAGTCCCTGCGTCATGCCCTGTCGTCGCTCGCTCCCCCGGGCACCGAGCTCTCGCACTCCTACGACTTCGGCACCCCGACGCGCCTGCGGCTCCGGGTCCTGCGAACGCTTGGCTGTCCGCCCGGCCGCGATTCAATCCACCTCCTCGCCCGCAACGTCCTTCCCCCGAGCACCTGCGTCTGCGGCGCGGTCGCCACGCAGTTCTGCGACGCCTGCGCCGACACCTGGGTGGATCTCTGCGACCGCTGCGCCGACGACCACGACTGCGACGACCCTGCGCTGTTTCCGATCGTCAACTCCCCGCGCATGGGCGTCTGCGGCTACACCGGCTAGCGCTAGCTCGACTGCTCGCAGCCATGCCGCGGCGGGCTCCTCGGCACGAGCACCGCCTCCGTGCGCCGACTCGAAGGCAAGAAGCTGCACCCGAGCCGCGGTACCGGCGGTGTGCGGCTCTTCGACCCGGAGGAGGTCACCGCGGTCGCCGAGGAGCGAACGAGCCCATCGGCCGCCAAGCCGAGGAGGAGCGCGGACGGCGACGTGGCGGCCGAGGCGTTCGCGCGCTTCAACCGCGGCCTCGGCCCACGCGAGGCGGTCATCGACCTCCGTCAGCCACCGCACGTCATCGATGCCTTGCATCGGGTGTGGTGCGAGTACGGAGGCCTCTGGCTCCCGACTGCGGCCGTGAGCTCGATCCGCAAGGCCTTCGCCGAGCGCTACGAGGACCTCCGTGCTGTTCGAATCACCGCTCCGCAGGATCTCCTGGACGCCATTCACCACGTCCTTTCCGGAGTCGACGACGATCGCGAGCGCTTCTGGCGCTGCCGGGAGGAAGTCCTGTCCCTCAGACGTCAGAAGCAGATCCTGCGCGACAAGCTCCGTAGCTGCCGCGGCCGTATCGCCGAGTTGGCCGCACGACCGGGGGCGCGGGACTCTCCCGACGCACCAGACAAGAAACAGCCCGACGTCTCACCACCACCGGATTCTCCGCCGCACGACCCCCGGGCCCCGGCGCGTCGCGGTGGGGCCGGGTAGCGTGGCGGCCACGTGAGGCGCAGATGTCGCCGCCGGGCATGATTACAGTCGGACCGGGAAGCTCACGGGCCGGATCGAATCGTCGGCCCATCGGGGCTTCTGGGCCCGCGAGACACGCCGCGTGTTAACGTGCGCGTGTGGCGAGGGCTCGATATGGCGGGATCGTCTTCGAGTGGGACGACGCCAAAGCGGCAAGCAACCTGAAGAAGCACGGACTATCTTTCACCGAGGCCATGACGGTCTTCCTCGACCCCCTGGGCATCATCGTCGAGGATCAGTCGGCGGCACGCGAGGAGCGACGGGTGATCATCGGGCACTCCCTGAATCGTCGAATCGTCCTCGCCGTGTTCGTGGAGCGAGGTCAGGCCATTCGCATCGTGACCGCCCGTGAGGTGACGAAACATGAGAAGCGCAGGTACGAAGAAGGCGAGTGAGCCGTCGAAGGCCTCCCTCGAGGAGATCCCCGAGGTGGACTTCAGCAGGGCTCGCGTCCGCAGGAGCCCCTACGCCCGAAAGATCGGCGCACGAGGTCGTCGGCAAATGATCGCCAGGTTCGAGCGCGAGTCGAACGTGCGGCTTCTCGACGACGATCTCGCGGAGCTCTTCCCCGACTCACGCTCGGTCAACGACGCGCTCCGGACGCTTCGAGACCTCGCCAAGCGAGTCGGCCGGCCTCCCCGCCGCCGCGCGGCCTGACCATCGACCATGTGCGAAAGGACGCCCCGACGAACGACCTCTGCTGGTCCTTCCCCCCCCGTTTCCCCTCGACCCCGCACGCGGGGATCGATCTCGGGGCATTCGGCGATCAGCACAAGTGCCGTCGATCAACCCATGATACGGAGTGAGGCCGCAAGATGTCGTTGCGGCTCGCGGGCCGCTTGGTACCGTCGGCCATGCCCCTCGACCCGAGTAGCGCCGCCTTGTTTCCGTTCGGAAGACCCAGTACCCCGCGTCCCCCTCGACGTCCGCGCGGCCCCGCGAAGGCATTCGTCCTCGGGGTCTATCCGAGTGCCTTGCACGCACGATGGAGCCGTGCGGGCCGAACGTTCGTAGCAGCGCTCGCGGTCGGCGACGAGCCTGAAGTGTTCTGGACTGGGGACGATTGCGACGAACAGCTTTCGTCCTGGCGCACGCGCGTTCGCTGGGACAAGGACTGGGGTTCGGTGTCGTCGCCGCCGACGAACGGCTCTTCGGGCCGCGACGTCAGAGACCGCGTTCTCGCTCCCCTGGGCATCGCCATCGAGGAGGCGTGGCTGACCGACTGCGTGAACACCTTCTTCGTGAAGTCCGGCCCCGCCTCGCAGGTGTCTGCGATCCAGAAGAAGTACTGGACGGCCAGCACATCGACTGGTCGTGCGTCGCATGCGGTGATGACGGAGTCGTGAGCGGCTGGGCCGGCTCGCGCCGGGATCTCACGGACGCCGACATCGGTCCGGACGACCAGGATCACGGCGTCTACCTGCCGACCGACGAGCTGCGCGCTCTCCGCGACCTACCTCTTGGTCCCGCCTCCCTCCGCGCCGCCTTCGCCGGCGCACCCCTCGTCCAGGACGACATCTCCTGCCTGTCGCTCACGGTCGGCGAGATCCGCCTCGTCGAGGTGGCCATCGCGAACGCCGAGGTCGGTGGCCGCGCCCGGCGACGCCTCAACCGGGCGCTGGGACGCTTACAGCAGGTCAGACTTCCTATCGAGTTCGCATGCCGCGCGAAGGCACACTGAGGAGCCGGTGGAAGGCTACGTCGCGGTCACGGATCACGGGTGGTACGAGAAGCTCGCGTACGAGCCCGGCTCGCGCGACGTCAACTTCTGGCGCCCGTCGACGAGGGCCTTTCGCCTCGTCCCCGGCACGCCCTTCTTCTTCAAGCTGAAGGCGCCCTACAACGCCGTCGTCGGGTTCGGCTACTTCGTGAGCTTCACGGTGCTCCCGGACTGGTTGGCGTGGGAGACCTTCGGCGAGGGCAACGGCGTGGCGAACCTCGAGGCCCTTCGGGGTCGGCTGGGCGCCATCCAGAAGGGCGCGCGCATCGCGGCCGACCCCGCCGGCCGGATCGGTTGCTGCCTGCTGGCCGAAGCGCGCTTCTTCGGCGTGAATCAGTGGGTGAAAGCGCCGACGGACTGGAAGCCTCGGACCCAGACGGGAGCCGGGTACGACCTCTCGAAGGGCGAGGGCCTGCGTGTCTGGCAGGAGTGCATCGAGCGGGCACGCGCCATGGCACCGAACCTGCTCGAGGCCGCAGAGCCGTCTTCCGACGAACCGAGATACGGAGAGCCCACGCTCCACCGGCCTCGTCTCGGCCAGGGAATCTTCCGCATCCAGGTCCTCGACGCCTACGACCGCGCGTGTGCCGTGACCGGGGAGCACTCGCTGCCCGTGCTCGAGGCCGCCCACATCAAGCCCTACTCCCGTGGTGGGATCCACGAGGTCCCGAACGGAATCACGCTGCGCTCGGACGTCCACCGCCTCTTCGATCGGGGCTACGTCACGGTCGACGACAACCGACTCATCGTGGGCAAGCGCCTACGCGACGACTTCGCGAACGGGCGCTCGTACTACAGCCTGCACGGCAAGCCGATCCAGCTCCCCGGCGATCCGACGAGCTGGCCCGCGGCCGCTGCGATCCAGTGGCACCGCGAGCACGTATTCCTCGGGTAGGAGGCCGCGCGTCAGACCTCAGGTTGGCCTACGCCGAGCCTGTCGACTCCGGCCACGGCTCTTGCGAGCCCGGGCCACGAGTTCGTCCACCGACAGGGCCCCGAGCGCCGCGTGCCGCGCCTCGGAGTAGTCGCCGTGCCCGCGCTCGGTCTGAATCGCGAACCTGAGCGCGCCCGCCGGCCCCAGCTTCTCCAATAGGGCCTCCCATCCGAGGGCCCGGATCTCTGCGTCCGTCAGGCGTGCGCTCTTCACTCGGGAAGCATACCAACCGCTTCGGTCGGACGCACGACCAGCACGTGCAGGCCCTTCGCGCGGCGCCCACGGCGGAGCATTCTGTCGTCAGTCGTGACCAGGACCTCTGCCTTCCCGGCCTCCGCGGCGGCGATGTGGAGCGCGTCCAGCCCGCGGAAGCCGTGCTTCTCGAGATCTCGCGCACGAGCGGCGACGGCCGGCGAGAGCGCGACTTGGTGAGTCACGCTGCGCATCAGACTTCCTCAGGCACGCCGACATCGCCGAGACGCAGCGCTACGCGCACCTCGACCCGTCGGCGCTGCGGCGGGCGGCGGCGGAGACGCGAATTGATCCCAAATTGATCCCAGGAATGCGATTGGTCCGACCAATCGAGCGGGATTCCCCTGGAGTTTCAGTGGGCGACGCGAGATTCGAACTCGCGACCTTCGGTTCCGGAGACCCCCGCCACCCCGAGCAATCCCGCGGCCCTACGCCCCCTCTGGGCACAATCTGGGATCAATCTCCGCTACGAGCGCAGGCCGCCGATCTCCTCCGCGCCGTGGCCGACGGCCAGCCGATCGACGTCGCCCACGCGAGGGCGCTCGCCCAGGCGGTTCTCGATGATCGCGTGGTCGGCGGCGCCCGCGCCGTGCTCGACGCCGAGCCCGCGTTCCTGCTCACGCGCGCGGTAGCGCTCGCGGCGCTGATCCTCGCGCCGCCCGTGACCGACGCCGAACCGAGGCCCCTGCCTGCCGGGCAGCCTGCCGGCAGGGCGGCACACGAACAACGGTCGTCATTCGAGCGAAAGGAATTGGTTCATGAAGGGAAACGGTGAACGAAAACGAGCCGCAACGAAGCGGCAGCCAGCCGCCGCAGGCGCTCCGGCAGGCATTCCGGCAAGCGCTCCGGCGAGCATCCCCGCAGGCCCTGCGGCAGGCGCTCCAGGGCAGCTGACGCGAAGCCAGGTAGCCGAGCGGCTCGGGACGAGCATCGCCTCCGTCCGCCGTCTCGAAGGCAAGAAGCTGCACCCGCGCCGCGGCCCCCGCGGCGTGTGGCTCTTCGATCCGGCGGAGCTCGCCGCGGTCGCCGAGGAGCAGACGAGCTCGCTGACCGCCAAGCCGAGGAGGAGCGCGGACGGCGACGTGGCTGCCGAGGCCTTCGCGCGCTTCAACCGGGGCCTCGGACCCCGCGAGGTCGTGGTCGAGCTCCGTCAGCCTCCGCACGTCATCATCGGGTTGCACCGGGTGTGGTGCGAGCACGGGGGGCTCTGGCTCCCGTCCGCAACCGTGAGCTCGATTCGCAAGGCCGTCGGCGCCCGCTACGACGATCTCCGCACCTGTCGAATCACGACCCCGCAGGATCTCCTGGACGTCATCCACGTCGTCCTGGCCGGAGTCGACGCCGACCGCGAGCACTTCCGCCGCTGCCGAGATGAAGTGCGCGCCCTCCGACGCCAGGAGCAGGTCCTGCGCGAGAAGCTCCGAGCCCGCCGCGCCCGCATCGCCGAGCTGGCCGCTCGAGTCGAGGTACGCGAAGCTCGTGGCGCACCGGACAGGAACCAGCCCGGCGTCTCTTCGCCCCCGGCATCCCAGCCGCCACCTGACGCGTGCCTCACGGTGCCACGTGGCGCTCCTCGGTCCGAGTAGGGCTCGACTTCACGTCAGTCGAACCGGCAGCCGCCGGGCGTGTTGGTGTCGAGCACTGTCATTCCAGATCTCGCATCCGAGCGGCCTCGAGCACCTCCCAGTCGTCGTCGGTCATCGTCCGACGCAGCCTCTCGGCGGCGGAGACGAGTCGCGATCGTCGCTCCGCCGTCGTCTCGTGCGGAAACGCGGACAGCCGGAGGCCCTGCCCCTGCAGAAGGTTCCGCACCCGGACCAGCTCGAGGAACGAGAGGTCGACGAGATCGCGCGCGCGCTCGGGGCTCTCACCCACCTTCGCCGCGTCGACCGCAGCCATCAGCGCCACCTGTATTCGGATGAGCGCGCGGAAGTCCGCCTTGCGGCCGAGCCTCTCGATGTCCTCCTGCCCGATCCGGCTCGGCCCGCCGCGCAACGCGACGGCGAAGGTGCAGTCGAAAAGTCCCCTCAAGAAGCCCATCACCCAGTCGAGAGTGTCACGGGCGTCGTCGTCCGGAAGAACCGTCCTCAGCCGCTCCTCGTCGCGTTGCAGATCTTCCATGAGCCCCGCCCGCCACTGCTCCGGGCTCGAGCCCACGGCGCGCCAGAGAGCCCCCACGACGGCGGCGAGCGGCCCGACCGCTTCGGCGGTGACCTCGTCAAGGAGCGCCTCGGTGAGCACGTCGGAACGGAGCCGCGCCATGGCGAGATCGATCGGTCTCTTCGCCCACACGACCTGAGCCCGCGCCTCGGCCGACAGCCGCCCCAGCAGCGTCTCGAGGTCGAGTACTGCCACCGCCCCCGAGCTCGCAGGTGTCGTGGAAACCGCCGACGTCACGCCCGAGCGTCCGATGGCAGCGTAGCACACGCGAACCGCGCGAGGACCCACCTCCCGGCCTCGTGTACGGTCTCCCTCGACCCCCTGGCCTTGATCGTCGAGGACCGGGCGGCATCGCACGAGGAGCGACAGGTGATCATCGGGCAGTCCCTGCGTCGCAGAACCCTTGCGAGCGCGATCGGTCGAGCGGGAGCTTGACCTCCTCTAACCGACAGGCGCACCTACCGGCGGCCGCGCGAGCCCGCAAGCACCGGCGCGGGCCGGGATCAGGAGGCCGGGCCATGCTATCTTCCACTCGTGCGGCCGATCGAAGCCCGATACGAGGACGGCGTCCTGAAGCTCGCGAAGCCGGTATCGCTGCGAGCCGGAGAACGCGTGCGGCTGATTGTCCTGCGCCGACCCGACCCGGATCGCTGGGACCTCGGGCGCCTCGCTGGCGGGCTGGGTCAGGACACGAGCTTGCCGAGGCAGGCTTGAGCGAGTGGGCGGACTCCTTGGATGCCGAGGAGAAACATTGAGGCGCGGGGAGATCTGGTGGGCCGACCTCGGCCCCTTTCGCAGTCAAGAGCAGACCGGGAGACGCCCGGTGGTCGTGTGGCAGAGCGACACGCTGACCCGGACACTCCAATCGGTCCTGGTGGTCCCACTGACGACGAGAACGGATCGTGCGAACCTGGCGGGAACCGCCTTCATCCACGCCTCGGACGATGGGCTGAGGGGGGACTCCGTGGCGCTGGCTTTCCAGATGCGCGCCATCCCCAAGATGGCTCTCAAGGTGCACGTTCGCGCCCTCAGCGACTCCGAGGTTGCCGAACTCGAGCTGGCCACCGACGAGGCTCTCGGACGAGTCGAGCCAGAGTCGCCGTAGTCATCGCGAAGATGTGCCAGCCATCGGGTCTCTCGAGTCGGGGCGATCGACGCCGATGAGCGAAGCGAATCGGGACGAGCGGAGGCGGATTCACTCCGCCGCAGCGAGTGGCGGGCCCGGGGGGAGCCGTAGGCCCACCCGGTGGAGCGAGTGAGCGAGCCGACCAAGAGCGAGCTGCTCGCCGAGCTCGCGCGGGAGCAAGCTCGCCTCGCGGAGGTCGAGCGCCAGCGGGACGAAACGCGCGACCGGATGGTCGGCCTCCGCGAGAAACTTGCGGCCGCCGAGCGCGCTCCGGCGCAGCTGATGCTGCCACTAGCCGTACCTGGCCCGGCCGTACCTGCGGTCTCGCCGGGTCGTGCACCGTCGTCCACGCATACCAGCGCCGAGAAGCTGCGACTTTTCCGCGAGCTCTTCCGGGGCCGCGAGGACGTCTACGCAAGGCGCTGGGAGAAGCCGGACAAGGGCGAGAGCGGCTACGCGCCGGCCTGCGCGAACTTCTGGGCGCGAGGGCTCTGTCCGAAGCGCGACCGCAAGAGGGTGAGGTGCGGCGAGTGCGCCAACCGGAAGTTCCTCTCTCTCGGCGACGAGATCATCCGCGACCACCTGCACGGAAGGGAGGTCATCGGGGTCTACCCGATGCTCGAGGACGAGACCTGTTGTTTCCTCGCCGCCGACTTCGACAAGACATGCTGGAAGGAGGACGTTCTTGCCTTCGTCGAGACCTGTCGCGACGCAGGCGTCCAGCCGTCGCTGGAGCGCTCGCGTTCGGGCAATGGCGCACACGTCTGGTTCTTCTTCTCCACACCGGTCGCCGCCGACGTTGCGCGGCGCATGGGCTGCTACCTCATCACCGAGACGATGGCGCGGCGGCACCAGCTCGGCATGGAATCGTATGATCGACTCTTCCCGAATCAGGACACCATGCCGCGCGGTGGCTTCGGGAACCTCATCGCCCTTCCGCTCCAGGGCGAGGCGCGCAAGCATGGCAACACGCTCTTCGTGGACGACTCCTTCGAGCCGTGGCGAGATCAGCGGGCGTACCTGGTGGGCGTTCCACGGCTCGGGCCAGACCTCGTCGCCGACCTGGCCCGTGAGGCATCGCGCAAGGGCCTGGTAGTCGGCGTGCGGCCCGCAGAACCGCTCGACGAAGAGGACGCCGCTCCGTGGACCCGACTTCCCTCCAGTCGGAGGAAGACGCCGCGCATCAGCGGCCCACTGCCCGCCGTGATGAGAGCGGTGCTGTCCCAGAGGCTCTTCGTCGCGAAGGCGGGCGTGCCATCACGCCTGCTCAATCAGGTTCAACGGCTCGCTGCCTTTGCGAACCCCGAGTTCTCCAAGAAGCAGAGAATGCGCCTCTCGACGCGAGGCACGCCGCGGGTCATCTGCTGCGCCGAGGACCTCCCCGAGCACATCGCCATCCCGCGCGGTTGCAGGTCCGACCTCGAGGCCCTGCTGGTCGAGCACGGGGTGAAGCTCGATGTCGATGACAAGCGCTGCGAGGGAATGGAGCTGGACGTGACCTTCCGCGGCGAGCTCACGCCGCTCCAGCAAGCCGCCGCCGGTGTCCTCCTCGAGCACGACACCGGCGTCTTCGTTGCGCCGCCCGGCATCGGCAAGACGGTCCTGGGCACCTACCTCGTGGCGCAGCGCCGGCGCAGCACGCTCATCCTCGTCCATCGGCAGCAGCTCCTCGACCAGTGGCTCGCCCAGCTCGCGATGTTCCTGGGCATTGACGAGAAGGAGATCGGTCAGATCAGCGGCAGCAAGAAGAAGCCGAATCGACGGCTCGATGTCGCGATGTTGCAGAGCCTCGGACGCATGGGCTGCGTGGACGACGGTGTCGCGAGCTATGGCCATGTGATCATCGACGAGTGCCACCACATCGCGGCCTTCTCATACGAGAAGATCCTCGACGAGGTGAAGGCCCGCTACGTTGTCGGCCTGACCGCGACGCCGCAGCGCCGCGACGGGCACCACCCGATCGTCGAGGTGCAGCTCGGACCGGCGCGGTTCTCGGTCGATGCAAGGAACCAGGCTGCAAGGCGACCGTTCGATCATCGGCTGATGGTGCGAGACACCGGCTTCGCCCTACGCCCGGGCCATGCGGCCAAGACGATCCAGGACTTCTACCGCGAGCTCACTCTCGACGAGGGCCGAAACCGCCTCATCGTCGATGACGTCATCAGCGCCATTCAGGAAGGTCGCTCGCCGATCCTCCTCACCGAGCGCAAGGGCCACCTCCGGGTCCTCGCTGAGCGACTCCATGGCTTCGTCCGGCACATCGTCGTGCTCGAGGGCGGCAGGTCGAGAAAGCAACGGAAAGCGAGCGGCGACCGTCTGAGCCACATCCCGGACGACGCGGAGCGTCTGATCCTGGCGACGGGGAGGTACATCGGCGAGGGCTTCGACGACGCCCGGCTCGACACGCTATTCCTTGCCCTCCCAATCTCCCTCAAGGGCACCCTGATCCAGTACACGGGTCGCCTCCATCGGCTCCACCCGCGCAAGACCGAGGTGCGCATCTACGACTACGTCGACGGCGGTGTCCCGATGCTGGTCAAGATGTTCGAGAGCCGCCTGCGTGGTTATCGGGCCATCGGCTACGCTCGCGACGAGTCCCCCCTCGGCTTCGCTCCCCCGCCACCTGATCCGCCCGACGAGCGGACCATCGAGTGGGACGAGGAGGCCCTGCTGCACTTCGACGAGGACGACTGAGGGAGGCGATGAAAGTGGGCCGCGGTGGGACCGTTCCGCGTACCTCGGACCCGGGGACCAGCAGACGGACACCACGCTCTCCGACCTGACCTCAGCCGCACAAGCTCGGGGCTTCTGGTGGGCCCGCGAGACACGCGGCATGTTGGCGTTCCATTGGCTCGCCGCGCTTCGCAAGACTCAGAGGTCTCGGCGCCCTGGGACGAGGCCGACGGGGTCATCCAGTCCCTGCGCGAACTGCCCTCGCTGCCATCTCTGACCATGCCCGACGAGATCGAGCTCGACCAGGTGCGGCTGTCACCCGTGCCTCACGTGCGATTCAAGGAATCAAAGGAGCTCGGGCCGCGCCACCCGCGCGTCCCTCCGCTCAAGCCCGCGTGTCGGCGCGCGGCTCCTTGCGAGGCCCAGGCGCCTCGCCGTCGATGCCAAGGGACCGGCGCAGCGTGCCGAGATCGTACCGCTCCTGCGGCGGCGATCGGCTCTCGTGGTTCTCGATCTCCTTCAGGAGCACGACGAGCTGCCTCCGGCTGGCCCCCCTGGCCCTGGCCGCCTGGCGCGGCGTCAAGCCCCCGAGCCCGGGTAGGCTCTTGTCGATCCACTCCTCGTAGTGCTTCTCCTTCATCTCGCGCAGGATCTGGAGCGCTTCCGGCGGCGGCACGGGCCGAGGAGTGGGCTCGCGGGTCCTGGCCTCCCGGAGCAGCGTCTCGGACTCCGCCTCCTCCCGTGCGCGATGCTCGATGAGCCCTCCGCAGGCGACCTCGACGCGCTCGCGGAGCTGGTCGGCCCGCGCCCTGGAGTTCGTCTCGAGATCGAGCGACTCGGCGGCGAGCACCGCGCTGCCGACGATCGTGTTCTCCCAGGTCTTGTGGATCTTGTTGCCGGGGCGCATGAACGTGAAGATCGTCTCGCCCTGGTTGCCCTCCTCGGCCGAGGAGCCCTCCACGTCCAGGAGACGACTCTCGATCTGCCCGCGAACGGTCCGGTCGAACGCGAACCGATCCTTGGTCATGATCAGGTCCTCGCCATCGGTGTTCACGAGCTTCGGGAGCGGTCGGGCGTTGCGGACCTGTACCGCCTCCTCCCAGAGCCCGATCAAGAGGTCGGCGACCCCGGGCTCCCTGAGGCGCTCCACCGGCACGGCCCGGACCCGACGGCGCAGGGCCGACCGGACCCGCAGGACGACCTCCTCGGCGAACCGGGGCGGCAACGGCCGCGGGTGGATCCCGCAGAATACCGAGATCCCGCGATGATCGACGACGCGACCCAGCAGGGCATCGCGCACCACGAGGGTCCGAGAGCCGCTGACCTCGTGGAGCACACGCGTCTCACTCGTGAGCATGTCCTCGACCGAAAGGCCGGTTCCTTCGTCGACCTCCGTGACCTCCCAGACTGACAGCCAGGACATCGCCTGCGCGGCGAGCCACGAGCGCTCCGCCTCGGAGAGCCTTCCGCCCTGCTCCTCGGAGAACCAGGCAGCGACGGGCCGGCCCTCGACGGGGCGGTGATAGACCGACCAGGGCACGAACAGCTGGTGGCTCTCCCGCGCGTCCAGCTCTCCCGGGTAGTCGTCCAGCACGTCATGACGCCAGGCATCGCCGAAGCGCCCGCGTGCGTACCGAATCATCTCGCCGACCAGCCGGCCATCCAGATCGTGCACGGCGGCGCGGCCTGGGACGCCGGCCGGCTGTCCCGGCTCCTCCGCGCCCAGATGGCATCGCTTGTACTTCCTCCCACTCCCGCAGGGGCAGGGATCGTTCCGGCCGATCGTGCTCACCGAGTCCTCCTCGCCGTCGAAGGTGTCGACGAGGATGCGTAAGCACGGCGCTCCTGTGGGACGCAACGCCGAAATCCTCCACAACCTTCGCGCCGGCCGCCCACGGGCCTGCCGGCAGCGGCGTCCCTACTCGCGTTCCACGGCCGCGCCACCCACGACAACATTCTCCGAAGCCACAGGGTTCCCCCGACCTCTTCACCAGTTCTCCACACGTCGCGCTGCGCCCCGACCCGCGCCTGGCCGAGCCGCCCGCTCGAGACACGATGGCCAGCGACCGCGAGCGCGCGCTACTCGATGGGAGCCAGCGTTCCTGCTTCCGCGCGCCGTCTCGCTCGCGGCGTTTCTCCTCGCGCCGCCGGCCAGCGACGACGAAATGAGGCGCGTGCCTGTCGGGAAGCCTTTCGGCACGGCAGCAGCCACCACAACCGTGCTCGACATCCAGCAGGAGCGGACCAAACGACGCGGACCGGCACAAAGCGGAGCACGGACGGCGGAATCTACCGTCGGGGCGGAGAACGACCGTGCGACCTTCGTTGGGCGGGCTCGCGTCTGCGGCCACGCATTTGGGCTTGGCGACCGGGAGCATCAGCCGTGCCCGGGCCGGAGGGCGACCGCGCCGCCGCCAAGGGGGAAGTGGAGCCAGGTGCCTGCGACCCGGCGCCCGTGTGCGACGGCGAGGGCGGCGGCGTAGGCGGCGAGCTGGGGGGCGTGCTTGGCTGCGGCCTTTCTCCACGCGGCCTCGGTCGGGGCGGGGAAGGTCTTGTGGTCGATGATGAGGATCCCGTCGGGGGTGTCGAGGAGGAGATCGATCGTGCCCGAGACGAGACGGGGCCCGTCGCTGTTCGGGCCGTCGCCCATGGGGTCGTTGCCGGCGGGGACGAGCGCCTCTACTGGCAGCTCCCTATGCCAGCGGGCCTTCGGCCAGCGCCGTTCGAGCCAGGTGCGGAGTCGGTTGCCGACGGTGACGAGAGCGTCGGGGCCGAGGATGGCGAGGACATCGTGTGCCGTCAGGAGTGACCTGGCGAGCTCTCGTCGGACGTCGTCGGGATCTCGGGGGTCGTCGCACGCGAGGAATGCGTGGGTCGCGTTGCCGATCGCGGACCATTGCACCTCGGTGGCGTGGGTCAGATCCAGAGGGGGACCCAGGCGGACGATCTCTCCGATCTCCAGCGGCGGCAGGGTTGGCCAGTCGTCGGCGGCGCGTGACGGGGAGATCCGGTAGCGCGGGCGCTCGGCGTGCGGCGATGCTGGGACGGGGCGCGCGAGCCAGTTGCGCGCGTCGGGCTTGCCGAGGCGCTCGGGCGGGTCGGTGCCGGGGTCGAGCGTCCAGACTCGCGGGGCGACGGTCAGGTCGCGACCGTCGGGGTGCGCCAGGCAGAGCGCGGGAGCGCCGTCGGCGCCTTCGTCGGCGACGTGGGGCAGCCTGGCCAGATCCAAGAGGGGGCGGCCGGTCGCGTCCGCGAGCTCGTCGAGCCAGGCGACGGACGGTCCTCGCTTGGTGATCCGGGCCGTCAGGACCAGGTGGTCGCGGGCGCGGGTCATGCCCACGTAGAGGAGGCGGACGCGCTCGTGGCGCTCGGCGGCGGAGACGCGCTGGCCTTCGGGAGATGAGGTCACGTCCGTGACGAGGGGGACCGATCGGCTGCCCAGCGGGCGGGGCCAGTAGCGGATCGTGCGGCCGCCGAGGGGGTCATCGGGATTGAAGCCCTCGCTCGCGCTCTCGGGGTGGACGCCGAAGGCAGTCCGGCGCTCGGCGCGGCCGAGAGAGGCGAGGATGACGACGGGCCACTCGAGGCCCTTGGCCTTGTGGTAGGTGCAGACCGTCACCGCGTGATCCCCGGTGGCGACGTGCTGCTCGTCGCGCGCGCTCTCGCCCGCCCGACTGAGGACCGTCGTCCGGGTCTCGTCGAAGAAGCGCAAGAGGCCCGCGACAGTTGCGGCCTCGCGGCGGTCGTGGCTGCGTTCCTCGTACTCGGCAGCGAGCGCGCGAAGGGCATCGAGGTTGCAGCGGCGCTGGCTGGGCTCGGGCCACGCGGCGGCAGCGCCCAGCGCGTCGAGAGCCTCGAGCGTGAGGTCGACGGCCTCGATCGGAGACAGCACCTCCAGTCGGTCTCGAAGGGACTCGAGATTCGTCCGCCAGGGAGGAGCCGGTGCGGGGCTCGGTCGCACTCCGCCGGGATCCGTCGCGCGGTCGATCCGGTGCGCCAACCATTCCTCGGCGGGCCTGCCATCGAAGCCCGACAGCGCTTCCAGGATCGCCTCGGACAGCGAGTCCTGAGGATCGAGGAGCCATCGGAGCGCGGCGTCGACCAGCGTCCCTTCCGGAGTGGAGAGCAGTCCAGGCCTGGCGATGGCCGCGGCGATCCCTCGCGCCACGAGGGCGCCGGCGATTCCTTCGGCGTGGTCGTTCGTGTCGACGAGCACGGCGATGTCACCCGGTCGCACGGCCCGCACCGTGTCAGTCGCGCGATCGACGACCGGAGTCGCGGCTGGGTCCTCGAGCAGACGCCGCACGCCCTCCGCGATCGCCGCGGAGTCCTTCGCAGCCGACGGACGGGAGCCCGCGGCCGCGTCGAGCCACCAGATTCCGAGCGGCGGCAGGCTCGCCAGCTCCGGCGGGCAACCGCGGTGCGGAGTCGCGACGACCTCCTTCTCCTCGTAGCCGAGCGGGGCCATGGCTGCCGCGAATACGGCGGACGTGAGATCGACGAGCTCGGGCCGGGAGCGACGGTTCGTCGGAAGCTGGTCGGTCTCTCCGCCCTCTCGGCTGGTCCAGGAGGCAACTGCATCGATCAGGGCCGGGTCCGCGCCCGCGAACTCGAAGATGCACTGCTTGCGGTCGCCCACCCAGATCGAGCGACCGGCGATCCCGTGCAGACGCGTGAAGAGCGCGAGCTGCAGGGGACTCGTGTCCTGGAACTCGTCGACGACCACCAGGCGGAGCCGGGAACGCAGATCGGCGGCCACCTCGTCCCGCTCGAGGAGGTCGAGCGCATGGTCGATCATGTCCACGTAGTCCACGAGGCCGCGCTCGTGCTTCCACGTCGCGAACGACTCCATTCCCTTCTGGGCCGCGCGGAACACCCCGATCGTCAGCCTCCGGAGATCCTCGTGGAACGCCGGATGCCGTGGGTAGTCGGAGGCGGTCGCGATGAGCGGGCGGAACCGATCGATCGAGGCATCGGCAGGCTGGATCGCCGCGAGCTTGGCCCAGGCGGGCCAGGGGAGGCGCACGACGTGCTCGATCTCGCGTGCCAGCGCGAGGACCTCGGCGCGGGCAGCCGCGGTCTTCTTGACGCCGTCATCGTAGGTCTCGAGCCACGCAATCGCGCTCGTGAGCTCGCGACGGAGCGCGCCGTCCAGCGCGGCCCCGTCTTCCACGGGTGTCGGCAGGAGGCGCAGGAGACCCGCTGCGGACTGCTCGGCCATCCTGGGCAGGTCACCCGGACGGATCCGGTTCCCTCGCGCGAGCTCCATCACCTCCGAGACCGGCCAGAGCCAGTTGTTCACTCCTCGCAGCTCGTCCCTCTCGACACCAAGGCGCGCGGCGAGCTCGTTCATCTCCGCGCGAAGGGCGGGCTCGAGGGCATGCTCCAGCGCCTCGCGGAGCAGGGACGCCGCATCGGGCACGACGTCGACGCGTGGCGACAGGCCGGCGTCCAGCGCGAGCTCCTTGATGAGTCTCAGGCACACCGCGTGGACGGTCCCCAGGTAGGCGAGGGGAAGGCGCTGCGCCCGGTCGAACTCGCCCTCCTCGACCAGCATGCGACGGATCCGGGCCTCGAGCTCGGCGGCGGCCTTCGTCGTGAACGTCACGGCCACCAGACCGTCGACCGGCGTCTCGGCCGCGACGGCGTCGCAGACGTCGTGCGTGAGCCGGTAGGTCTTTCCGCTTCCGGCGCCGGCTCGAACCATCGTCAGGCCACGAGCTCTGCTCATCGCAGCCCCTCCCACGACTTGCCGCAGATCGCGCCGTGCGTGCAGTACTTGCACGGACCCTCCTCGTCGTGGCGGAAGTCGAGGTGGCGCGGCGCGTCTGCGTCCACGACGCCGAGCGCGCCCAGAAGGCCCGGAGAATCCGCAAGACCCGTGGCGTGGATCCGCGATTCGCGCAGCGCCTGCTCCACGAGACACAGCGTACGTTCGGCCGCGTCGAGGGTCTCCGAGACGGAGCGGCCGGCCAGCGGCTGGGCTCCATCGAACAGACCCTGCTCGGTGGTCAGAAACCGCGAGGCCTTGAGCGAGAAGTACCCTGCGGGTACGGCGCGGCCCGACGTCGAGGCGGCGATCGCGTAGACGGCGAGCTGAAGGGCGAGCCCCTTGCTCACGAGCTTCTCGTAGCTGCTGGCGCCCCATTTCAGGTCGACGACGACCCGTCGACCCGAGCGGTCGCGCGCGAGCAGATCTGCCCGGCCGTGGAGCGTTCGCTCACCCCAGGCTCGCTCCAGCTTCACCTCGACGTCCTCGACCGTGAGGCCAGAGGCCGCGAGGACTGTCGCCAGCCGCAAGGCGGCACGGACGAGGAGCTGGCTCGACTGCTCTCGCTCGAAAGCGCGGCCGGGCAGCAGCCACGGCGCGCCCTCTTCCGGGAGGAGCGAGTCGAGGAGCGAGCCGGCCGCGCCCGTCATGGCGGCCGTGTCGAGGTGGAGCGCGCCGGTCTCGTGGAGACGCTGGACGAGGCGATGGCCGAGGTTCCCTGCGAGACGCTGGTGGTCCGGCAGCGCGGCGACGGCGCCCGAACGAAGGCCCGCGGGGTAGCCCAGAACCCAGCGGAGAGGGCAGCGCAGGAGCGCCTCCAGGCTCGAGGCGCTGTGCGCGTGGGCGCGAGGATCCCCGATCGACACGGGCAGGCGCCACTCGGCGCGAGCGGTGGGAAGGTCCGCGCCTGGCGCGGGGGCAACGGGAAGGCGACCTGCTCGGAGCTGGCGCGCCGTCACCGTCAGACGCGCGGTGGCGGCGTCATCCAGCGCAAGGCGGCCCACGATCTCGTCCCAGAGAGGATGCGGCGAGCAGGGCTCTCCCATGGCGGTCTCGGGCACGGCGAGCACGAGTCGGCGCCGTGCCGCGAGGAGGGCGCGCCTCCAGGCGGCGTTCTCATCGGCGAGCACGTCGTCGGGCGCCGCCAGCGAGACGCCGGCGCGCTCCAGGGCCGCTCGCTCGGTCTCGCGCCAGGAGCCGAAGGTCGGGCACCGCTCGGTGCCGGCCACCGCGTGCCAGAAGACCACGGTGTCCCGCGGGACCACAAGCGCGCCGGGATCGTCGACGTGGTCGAGCCGACCGGCTCGCTCCTGGGCGAGCGCGACCGCGAAGCCACCCTCGGTGACACGATCCGCCAGCACCCGGGCCTCGACGAGCGTCAGCGCCGGCCGGGCATCCTGGGCGAGCACGCGGCCGAAGGCGCTGGCCTGCCGGTAGGCGGCGGCCAGGACGGGATCGGCGTCCTCGCCAAGCGCCAGCCGGGTGCGCAGCCACTCCTCCACGCGAGCGGCGATCTCGATGAGGCGATGGCGAGGTGCCGCCTCATGGCGCGGGATTCCTGCAGACTCCAGCCACTCCTCGACCCGGGCGAGCCGCCGCTCGATGCGCGCCGGGTCATCGCCGGCATTGCCGCGGATCCGCTCCTTCGCCGCACGCCATGCCGGCCCACCGATGCCTGGCGCCTCGACGAGCGCACGCGCGAGCGAGCGCCCGACCGCGCCCTGGAACGGCCCGACCGGGAGAGTGAGGAGCTCGAGCACGCGATAGGGATCGCGCGGCTCGAAGGCGAGCTCGAGCGCGAGCGGAAGGACCTGGCCCACTGGGCGACCGCGGCTCGACGAAGCGAGCCCCTGCGAGGCGAGGCCCTGCGCCGCGAGCCCCGCCTCGAGAGCGCCGTGCTCGCCGCCTCGCACGATGACCGTCGATCCGAGGTCGCCGGCCTCGACCCGGAGCAGGCACGAGACCGTCTCGCCGAGCTCCCAGGATGTCGGCGCTCGCATCATGACGAGCGTGCCGTCGCCGATCACGCGCCGCGGCGTCGCCGTCTCGCCCCGGACGAGCCGCTGCAGGTCGCCCAGGTCCGTCCCCTCCGGTGCCGAGTCGAAACGCGGTGCGAGCACCGACACGGCGGTACCCGCGGACTCGAGGAGGTCGAAGACGCGCCGCCAGCGTGCGGGCCACAGCGAAGCCTCCTCCGCGAGGGTAACGGAGTCGTAGAAGGCGCGGGGGCGGGCCGCGAGCGCTCGCTCCATCCTTTCCACGCGATCGACGCGGCCGATGGGCAGGGGCGGGCCGGCGGCGGCCTCGATCTCCGCGAGCGCATCGAGTCGCGGACCGCCGCCGGGGACGGGCCCCGAGTCCCACCCCGCCTCCACGAGCGTGTCCCGCCACGCGAGGAGCGCTGCCCCGGTGCCGATCCGGTCCGCTTGGTACGAGGCCGTCCAGAAGCGCTCCGAGGACGCGAGCGCCTCGAGTCGCGACGCGAAGGATTGCTCGCGGACGCACGACGCGGCTTCCTCGTGGGCCAGGCCGAGGCGCAGCTCCAGATCGCCGAGAAGCGCGGCGGGTCCCCAGACGGGCTTACCGACCGCGCCCGAGCCCGGCGCGTGGTCGTCGAACGGTGTCAGCGCGGCGCCACCGAGGCGGAGGCCCACGAGTGGCGTGAACGCGATCGCTCCGGTCATGAAGTTCCCTCCCTGCCGCCGTCCGAACACGTCGCGGGGTCGCTCCCCGTCGCGTCCCCTCCCATGCGCACCGGCGCGAGTATAGGGCGTCCGCACGCCGGCGCGGGATCGCTTTGGTGACGCACCGAGCGACGATACGACCCCGCTCTGACACGAGAGGTCACTTCTCCTTCAGCCGGCGCAGCTTGCCGCAGCACACTTGGCGTTTCGCCGCGTGCGCGAAGGCAGATTCTAATGTCCCGATGTCAGGACGGGCGCCGATGTCGGGCCAGGAGCATCTCAGCCCTGGCAGCAGGATAGTCAGAGCACGCGGCCGGGCAGGCCAGTGCGCTCGGCAGCGACGGCGCCAAGCCGACTCGTCAGCGCGGTCCGAATCGCGCCCGCGCGTGCCTCGGACCGCGTCGCGAAGAGCATCCCGGCCTGAGCCGATTCGTAGCCGGTCACACGGGCGCCGGCGGCAGCGAGGAGCTGGGCGTAGCGTGCGAGCCAGGGCGAGGTGACACGCTGTGGACGGTGCTGGTACACGGCGACGGCGTTGTCCTCGGAGAGCATCGCCATGACCTCGGCCGCCGACACATGCGCGGGCGACGGCTTTCCTGGCGCCAACCCAGTGTCGGGGTCTGCGCCAGGACATGAGAGACGAGGCTCGTCCTTGCCGCTCCTGTGACCCCATGTGTCATGGATGTGGGGCATCCTGTCTGCGTAGGCGATGGGTGGCGGAGGGAAGACACGGAGGAGGAACGACCATGCAGGACCGGGAGACGGGCGAGATATGGGTCGAGGTCGATGGAATCGCGGTTGGTCTCGTCGATGACGCCCGCGCCGTCATCGTCAAGGGACCGCACGGCCGCCACGTGCACGACCACTCGCTGTGCGGCTTCCTCGCCGGCCACGTCATCCTCGACCGAGCCAGGTTCTTCTCGTGGGTGAACCAGCACATGCCTCTGGTTCATCGCGCCGTGGAGCGAGGTCGGCTGGCCGATTCCACCGAGGTCGATGATTGGGACTTCCCGGACGACCCATACGCGTTCAGCAGGCCGTGGTTCGGGATGATCAACGAGCCTTCGATGCAGATCGACCTGGAGGCGGTGAAGCGGGACATCATCGGCCGCCGCTCCAGACCGAAAGGGCCAGAAGTCCCGGAGCTCACCGTGGTGATGGGGCCAGTGGCGAGCGGAAAGACAACGCTCCGCCGCTCGCGCCTGGCCTCGCATGTCCCGATCGACCCGGCCGAGCTCTACCTGCTGCTAACGCTCGGCGACACGAAGGTGCCTGCCAACATCGGACGGCTCCTTCAGGATGCTGGCCGGGCGGTAGCCCTGGCGGCGCTGTGCGAACGGCGTCACGTCGCCCTGGAAGTCCTGCCGAGCCGCCTGGCGCACCCTCTGGTGATGGACGCCATGCCGCGCGTCAAGGCGCTCGGGTACCGCACGAGCGTCCTGTATTGCGACGTGCCGTTCGATGTCACTCTGGAGCGCAATCGCGGGAGGGCGGACCGCGAGATCTCCGCAGTCCACACCGAGATCGATGCGATCGGCTGGGTGAGGTACGCGCTCCGCGAGATCGAGGAGGACATCGCGGCGCGGCAGTCGAACGCAAGGGGGGCCGAATCGGGAATCCAGGGCGTGACCTCGGGCAAGCACGACCTTCCGCCGATCGATCTCCTCGACGCGCCGCCTGAAGAAGCGACCGCGCAAGCACCGACCTACGACGAGGCGATCCTCCGCGCCCGCGATGAGGCCGGGGAGCAGCAGGTCGAGGACGGCGTCCCGGACGACCTGTACCGCCAGGCGGCTGCGCTCGTGACGACCACAGGGCGCGCCTCGACCGCATGGCTCCAGCGAAAGCTGGGGATCGGCTACAACCGAGCCGCGAAGCTGATGGGCCGGATGGAGAGAGAGGGGATCGTCCCGCCCCCGGAGCGTGGGCGACAGTAGGAGGTCGTCACTCGCCGGAGCAGAGGGCATCCTCGGTTGCTCGATTGTTTCCATGACGGTGAGGCTGGACGTGCTATCGGTCCGGAGGTGGTAGTGATGGCGAGGGACGCTTGAAGGGGCGGCGGCGACGTGAGAAGGGCTTGCGCGGCCAGCGCGGTCTCCCGCTTGGGACTACCCCTGCTCCGGCAGCGGCGCAGCCCGCAACCGCCGAGGCGCACGAGATCTCGGAAGTCGGACGGAAGACGACCCACCGTCAAAGCAAGCTCGGTGCCCCCGGCGATCCCGACGAGACGCAGGACGGGGCGCCCGCTCCTGGGCGCCTCTTGTCACCGGAGCGCATCGCGCCCGAGGTCGACGATCGCCCGGAGGTGCAGGCGCTCTTCTCGAACCTGAAGGCGTCGATGCCGGCGCTCCAGGAGCTCCTGGACGACTGTTCGAGCCACTGGGGCTACGAGGATCCCATCTACCGCCTCTACCACCAGAGCTTCAAGGTCTACGGACTTCAGCAAGCGACCACGAGAATCGTCGCCGCCCTGCAGGCCCTGTCTCCCCAGCGCCATATGAATTCGTGGTTCCTCGAGATCGTGAATGCGGGCACCGGAAAGACCTTCGAGCCGGAGCACAACCGCAAGTGGCTCGAGGTCACGCGGCCGATCGTCGAGGCCTTCTTTCATGCTCGGTACTTCCTCGAGATGGCGGTGCGGTACGGCAAGGAACTGAAGGCACCGCCGAACATGCTCCCGAGCGGGTGGGCTGCATTCCTCTACCTCTACGACCTCCGCTGACCGTCAACGACGCGCTCCGCACGCTGCGAGGTCCCGCCAAGCCGATCGACGTCGCGCAGGACGCCCAGGATGCGAACGAGCTGCTGGCCCTGATCGAAAGCAGCAGAGACCGGCCCACCCGCCCTGTCGCGCAGGACGCCCAGGATGCGAACGAGCTGCTGGCTGCGCGCCGGCGTCTTGGCCCGTGTCCGTCCCGCCATGAGCCGCTGAATGCCGGCTTCCGGCCGCCATGACAATCGGGGACATTCCTCGCCACTCGGCGCTGTCATGACCTCACGTGTCACAGACTCGGAACAGGATGGAGCCATGGCAAGGAGACCCGTGCACCGACGCCGGAGGAGTGCTTGCCCTGATCCGCGCGCCGAGCAGAGCCCGTTCGCAGAGCCGATCCGCGACTACGTCCACAACCTCGTCGTCGGAAACGTGGGCGCCCTCTCGAGCGCCATGTGGCGATACGCCGTTACCGAGAACATGGTCTTGCTGGAAGTCGTGACGCCCCCGCGCTCTCGCCGAACCGGCACGCCCGAGGGGCAGATGCTGGGCGAGTGGATGCGGCGTTACCGCCGTCGCGAGCGCGTGCCCCGCGCGCCGTGCCCGCCGGCGGAGGCGGCGCGCGATAACCTTGCCTGCCTGGCACGCCTCGTTTCGCTCGACGAGGTCGAGCAACGGTTGCTGCAGCTCCTGCTCGCGATCAACGAGAGCGCCGCTCTCGAGGATCTCTTCGACGAGCTGGGTCAGGTCTCGGTTCCCGACGCCGCCCGGGCGCTCGCGATGCCGCGAATCTGCCGCGCGAGAGCGTGATGGCCGCGCTGCACCCGGCCGCGCGCCTGATCTCGAGCGGGATCGTCGCCGTGGAAGCCACCGGCCGGCGCCTCTCCGGCAAGATCGCCGTCAAGGACGGCATCCTCGAGATGGCGCTCCTGCCCGGCCTGGATCATGCGCGGCTCCTCGGTCGCTTCCTCCCGGAAGTGCCGCGGGCCACCCTTGGATGGGACGACTTCGGCCACGTGCGCGAGGAGGCGACCCTCGCGCGCGACCTTCTCCGTGCGGCGCTCGGCGCGCGGCGGCCTGGCGTGAACCTCCTCTTGCACGGCCCGACCGGCACGGGCAAGACGGAGCTCGCGCGCCTCCTGGCGGGCGATCTCGGCGTGAGCCTCTTCGCGGCCGGCAAGGCAGACGAGCAGGGCGAGTCCGCGACCGCACTGGAGCGGCTCAGCTCGCTGCTTCTCGGTCAGCACCTCATCGGACCGGGGCAGGCGCTCATCCTGTTCGACGAGATCGAGGACCTGTTCGACGCCGGGTGGCTGTCCGCGTTCGGACTCCGGCGAGCGGAATCGCGCATGTCCAAGCAGTGGTTCAACGACTGCCTCGAGACCAACCCCGTGCCGACCGTCTGGATCACGAACCGCACGGAGGGCATCGACGAGGCTTTCCTGCGACGGTTCACGTACGTGCTCGAGCTCGAGCCGCTCGGCGCGCGCCATCGGGCGCGAGTGTTGACCCGGTACGTCGGCGCCGACGCGGCCGTGTCGTCCGCCGATGTCGATGCCATCGCCGATCGCTACCTGGCGAGCCCGGCCCAGATCGCGACCGCGGTCGCCGCGGCGCGCCTGATCGCCCCCGACGGCCGGCCTGACCGCTCCACGATCGAGCGCGTGCTGACGCCGGTCGAGAGGCTCCTGACCGGAAACGACCCGTCCAGGCGGGCCATCTTCGATCCATCGACCTACCGGATCGACGTCGTCAACAGCCCCGAGGATCTCGCCGGCCTCAGTGACAGCCTCGCGACCTTCCGTTCCGGCGCGGGGCCCGGACCCTCTCTTTGCCTTCACGGGCCTGCAGGCACCGGCAAGTCGGAGCTCGTGCGCTACCTCGCCCACCGGATGGGCAAGAGGCTCGTTCACCGCCGGCCCTCGGACATCCTGGACTGCTGGGTGGGAGGGACGGAGAAGAATATCGCCCGGGCATTCCGGGAAGCGGAATCCGACGACGCGGTCCTGCTCTTCGACGAGGTCGAGACGTTCCTGCGCGATCGGCGCCTCGCCTTCCGGTCCTGGGAGGTCACGCAGGTCAACGAGTTCCTCCAGCAGATCGAGGTCTTCCACGGCGTGGTCGCCTGCACGACCAACCTCGCCGACGAGCTCGATCCCGCGTGCCTGCGCCGCTTCGTCTTCAAGATCGAGCTTCGCTTCCTCCGCGCCGATCAGGCGCTGGCCCTCTTCCGAGCGACCTGGCCCGGGGTCCTCCCCGACGACGGCGTCGCGGCCCAGGCGCTTTGGCGGATCTCGTACCTCACGCCGGGCGACTTCGCCGCGGTCGCCCGCCGCGTTCGCGCCCTGGCTCGCATCCCGCTGGCGTGCGAGCTCGTGGAGCTGCTCCGCCGGGAGGTCGAAGCGAAGCGGCTGGGGACCTCGTCGCTCGGCTTCCGCACCGGGCCGGGTGGGTGAGCCGCAAGCAATGCGCGACCGCCTCCCGTTTGCCGGCCCGTTCCCTTTCATCGAACGGGCGTGGCCCCCCTCGGTGCCCTCCGAGCCGATCGTCAACCGGCTGCGCGCCTGGGACCTCGAGTCCGATCGTGCGCAGACCATCGACCGGGCCGGCGGGATTGACCGCGACGGGATCCTCGACATGGGCGAATCGGCGAACGGGCGGCGACGGCTGGAGGACTTCCTCGCGGCCGCGGAGTGCCGTCTCCGGTGATCGGCCGAGGCGTGGTCGGTTCGCCCCGGACGAGCTGCTCGAGATTCCCGAGGTCCGAGTCCTCGGGCGCGGGGTCGAACCGCGCCTCGAGCACGGACGAAGTCGTCCCGGCCGACTCGAGCGTGCGAAAGACGCGCCGCCAGCGAGCTGGCCACAGGGACGCCGATTCGCCGAGCGCCAGGGAGTCGTAGAACGCTCGCGGCCGCGACGCGAGCGCCCGCTCGACCCTCGCCAGGCGATCGACGCGGCCGAGCGGCAGGGCCGGGTCCGCGACGGCGTCGATCTCCGCGAGCGCGTCGAGCCGCGGACCGCCGCCCGGTATCGGCGACGGATCCCACCCGGCCTCCATGAGCCCGTCACGCCACGCGAGGAGCGCGGCCGCCGTGCCGACGCGGTCTGCCAGGTGCGAGCGGCCCCAGAATCGGTCGCGCGCGGCGAGCCGGTCCAGACGCGCCGCGAAGGCCTGCTCGCGGACGCCCGGCGCGGCCTCCTCGTGCGGCAGGCCGAGGCGCAGCTCCAGATCTCAGAGGAGCGCGGCGGGCCCCCAGACCGGCCGTCCGAGCGCGCCCGAGCCCGGGGCGTGGTCGTCGAACGGCGTCAACGCGGCGCCGCCGAACCGAAGGCCCGCGAGCGGCGTGAACGCGATCGCTCCAGTCATGAGGGCTCCTCCCCGCGATGCGCGACCCGACCCCCGGTCGCCTCTCCTCGCCCCGGCAGTATAGGTTTCTCGCCTGCCGTCACGCGATCGCTTTGTTCGGGCACGTCTCGACCCTACGACCGTGCTCTGACATCAGGGGTCACCTCTCGGAACGCCGCTCCTGTGACCCTGCCTGTCATGGTCGTCTGCCATCCTGGGATCGATGGGTGATCGGTTCGTGGAGCTTGAGACGGGAGGAGTGACCATGGAAGGCCAGGACGGGAGAGAGATCTGGGTCGAAGTCGAGGGGATCCAGGTGGGTCTCGTGGATGACGCCCGCGCCGTGATCGTCAGGGGACCTGACGGCCGCTACGTGCACGACCACTCCCTGTGCGGCTTCCTCGCCGGGCACGTATGCTTCGACGAGGCCAGGTTTCACGCGTGGGCAAAGGAGCATGTGCCTCTGCTGCATCGCGCGGTCGCGCGAGGTCGGCGCGCCGATTCCGCCGGTACCGCCATGGTCGACGACTGGGGCTTCCCCGACGATCCGTTCGCGTTCGCAAGGCCGTGGTTCGGGGAGATCAACGAGCCTCCGGCACGGATCGACGTCGGCGCGATCCAGCGCGACTTCCTTGGCCAGCGCCCGAGGCTCGGGGCGGACCAGGTCCCCGAGCTCGTCGTGATCGGCGGGCCGGTCGCGAGCGGTAAGACGACGCTGCGTCGCGCGAGCCTCGCCTCGCATGTCCCGATCGACCCTGGCGAGCTGTACAGGCTGCTGACCATCGGCGAGACGAAGGTGCCGGCCAACATCGGGAGGCTCCTCCAGGAGGCAGGCCGAGACGTGGCTCTGGCGGCTCTGCGAGAACGGCGCGACGTTGTCCTGGAGGTACTGCCCAGCCACCTTGCTCGACCGCTCGTCCTCGACATCCTGCCCCGCATCAAGGCGCTCGGCTACCGTACCCGCGCCGTCTACTGCACCGCGCCGCTCGACGTCACGCTCGAGCGGAACCGCAAGAGAGCGTGGAGCGAGATTTCGGCGGTTCGCACCGAGGTCGATGCGTGCGCCTGGGTGAGGTACGCGCTCGGGGAGATCGAGCGGGAGACCGGGGGAACAGGTGCTCGAGCAGACAACAGCTGGGCATCAGTTGCGACCGGCGAGCGACCGGATGGGCAAGGAGGGCGTTGCGCGCCGTGAGATTCTCGTCGGGCCACGATCGCCACGATGACCCTCCCGTCATCCTGGATGCCCTCTCTGCGTCGATCCGGGCTAACCTCAGCGGAAGGGCGACCGGGACATGAACCAGCTCGACCTTCCCCTCCGGCCGTCCACGGCGGCGCTCGCTCACGATCAGATTCGAGGCCTCGTGGTTGTGGACTCCAACCGCCACGCTTTCACCGAAGCGCTTCGCTGGCACCGTCGTCCTGCGGACCTTGGCAACCCCTTGCTGATCGTGGGACCACCTGGAGCCGGGAAGACGCGCCTCGCCCGCGCCGCCCTGCAGCTCGCGCGGGCGGGCGGGGCTCGCGCCGAGCGGCTTCCGGCAGCGGAGTTCGAATACCGCTACATGCGAGCCCTCATCGAGCTCTCGATGGACGCCCACCGGCAGCACTACCGGAGGAACCTGGACGCTCTGGTGCTCGAGCACCTCGAAGATCTGGACGGTCGGCGCCACATCCTCGAGGAAGTCCGTTTCACGATCCACGCGCTCCTCGACCGGGACCGCCCGGTGCTCGTCACGCTGACTCAGGCTCACCGGGAGAGACGGCGCCTCCTCGACTGGTGGCGATCGACCTTCCGAGGTTCGAGAATCGCCCGGATCCGTCAACCTGCGATCGCCGCTTGGCGCCTCCGTTGCCCGCGCTGTTCGATCCGGCTCGCCGAACAGGCCTAGGGGTCGGCGGAACGATCGGGCCGGCGGCTGGAGATTTCGCGATTGCAGGGCCGATGTACGGTCGGCGTTCCCTTGAACATCCCGGCGAGCTGGTCGGGAAGGTCGTTGCCGAGCTCTCGGTCGGGACCGTCACGGACGCGCGGCGACTCGATCGACTGCCAAGCGAAGAACGCGACGCCGCCGAGGAGCGTCCTGTGCCGGGTTGCATCGGCGGACGATCGGCCTGACTCGCGAGACACCCCACCCGTCACAGCGGCCGCCGGGGAGCAGAGGGGGCCGGCCAGCCAGGCAAGCGGAGCGAGAGAATCCCGTCGGCACGGACACCTGCGGGGCCGACCTGGTTTTCAAGTGGACTCATCCAAGGGGCGCGGGCCGACAACCTTCGCGAGCGCCGGAGCGCCGAGGGATGCTCAGGCGAGTCCGGTGGGGCAGAATGAAGCCAACACGACAGGTCCGCTCCCGGCCCTGACGGCGCAAGGACCTCCAATGCAGGGAGCAGAGCCAACAGGGCATCCAGGGCATCGGGTTGGGGTTGGGCCGGATCGGCTGCTGGACCCGTGACGACAATACGCGACCAAGCCTCGAACGCACTCACGAGCTGCCGAGCGGCGTCCTTCGCGAGCCTCCCGCTCCGCTTGTGTGCCGCGAGTCCCGTCACCGCCTCGACTCTCAACCCTCGGTGCAGCGAGAAATCGAGGAGGGGGAGAATGCTGAGCTGCGGGAACGACTCCACGACGACCGTTCGCCCGTTGCCAAAGTGGCGCTCCGCCGACTCTGCGGTGGCGCGACCTTTCGTCGCGTGTGCAGCTCCGGGCTGGAAACGCGGCGCCTGGATCCGGTGTGGTCCGTTGGTGACGAACGCCGAATTCGCGAATGCGCGCTCGACAGGTCGGTACCCCCCTGTCGCCGTTTCCCCCTCACCGACCGGCTGGTCCACGAGGACGACATCGAAGGAGCCCTGCTCCTCAGCGAACGCCGAGAAGACCCGATCCACGGCATCGGCTGAGCTCGGCCGAGCGTCGGTGGCGACGGCTTTGGTCGGCGCCGACAGATCCACCCAAGCAAACCCGTAGTTGCCAGTGGCGGTCGACCACGGCAGGTCGATCGATAGGATCCTCATCCACCCTCGGAGTCAGACACCGGGTGGCCCGGTTGACGACGTTGATGGGTATGGATCGTCATGCCGGCCTCGAAAGCGCCGCACCAAGTTCCGCGAAGAGGCGGGCGAAATCCTGACGAAGATCGGGCGAGGGTTCGGTCACGAGGTAGCTCCCCCACGAGTTCCTGAACGGACGGACCTGCGGTTGGCCGCGCTTCCAGGCATCAAGGACGCGCCAGTTCGGATCGAAGCGCAGGTACGCGAGGGCGTGCTCCGATTCCCACCAGGTCAAGCCGAAGTGCATGGAGCGTTGTCCGGCCGTGCCGAACGGCTCCTCATCACCGACTCCCGGACATCCAACGCCGATCCATGGCTCCGTGCTCAACGCGGACTTCTTGAATTGCGAAAACGGCTCCCCGGTGGGGCGCCAGCCCGGCAGGGTCGGTAGCTCGTTCGCAATCTGCAGCAGGTCCCTGACGACGACGCCGAGCCAGTCCGACCAGTCTACTTCCCGGTCGCGCCGGAGAGGGCGGAAGCTCCGCCAGTCGTCGCGCAATGGATCGCGATCGATCGCCGACAGCAGCTCGTCCCATTTCTCGATGAGCTCGGGGAATCGCGCCAGGCTCCGGCCGACAACGGCCTTCCACGCGTCCGTGAAGGTCTCGATTGCGACCCAGGCCTTGCGGCCATCGGCCTCGGGCGCTGGAGGAACACGGAACTCCTCGATGAAGGACCACGCGTCATGTCCCCCGCTCATGCTGTGACCCTCCTTCTCGACCTACCGGCGCCGGCTATTCTTCCCCAACCCGGGTCACGAGACAACCAGCCCGGCGAAGCTGCCGTGCCTTCGTTCGACGACGTTGCCTTCCCGGTCGACGACCATCGTGACGCACACGTCCTCGGGCGCATTTGGGTGGGGGCAGGGAGCCCAGCGGATCTGTTTTGGGGCGCCGCTCCCCAGCGTTCATCAGTCGCAGGCGCCCCGCGGAGAAGGATGTCGAGCCCGTGGTGGTCACGCGGATGCGGAAGCGCTTCGGGCGAGAACGGTGCCACCGTCACGCGCAGCGGTCTCGGTTTCCTCCGTGGGGACAAGGAGACGGTCTGCCGGCGCGTCCCGCGACCCGTGGGGCGGGGCCTCGAGCAGGTCGGCGTCGGCGAGCCGGGGCCACGCGCCTCCGCTCGAAACTTGCTTCCAGCCTCGTCCAGAAAGCACCCGCGGCCTGTCCCGACACGGCAGGTCCGCACCGAGCGTCACGTGCGTCGAACCCAGTTGCACGCTCATTGACAGGGGAGGTCACATACGCGCGCTCACGGAGCCCCGCTCACCTCCCTGCGGAAGGCGTCGGGTGCTTCCCCGGGGTCTCAGAACAGGGGGACGTCTCCGGCCGACGCGGGGGACTCGTCGTCGCCGACGTCCTCGGCGTTTCCGTAGCCGAGCTGGCCGGCGCTACCCTCTCCCCAGCAACGGATGCGGCCGGTGTCGAGGAGAGCGCAGGTATGGCTTGCGCCGGCCGCGACAGCCTCGACCGTTCCGCCGACGTCCACGTCCCCGGGGGGCATGGCTGGGTTGCCGTCGTCGCCGATGTTGCTCGTCGTGCCGTAGCCGAGCTGGCCGCTGGCTCCGCTTCCCCAGCACCGGACCGTGCCGGTCTCGAGGCGGGCGCAGGTGTGGGAAGCGCCAACGGCGAGCTCCACGACTCTAGCGTTGGCACCCAGGTTCACTATTGATGGCGGCATCTCTCCGGGACCGTCGCCGATGTTGCTCGTGCTTCCATAGCCGAGCTGTCCGGAGGAACCGCTGCCCCAGCAACGCACACCCATGCTCGGTCCGATGATCGCACAGGAGTGGTTGCCGCCCGAGGCGATGGCTTCCACCGTGTCCGCGGGGACTCCGATCGCGACGCTCGCGGGGGGCATCTCGTCGCCGTCGCCGATGTCGTTGGTGTTTCCGTAGCCCAGCCGCCCCATCCCGCCGTAGCCCCAGCAGCGGACTCTGTTCGTGTCGAGGAGCGCGCACGTGTGCGAGGCACCGAGCGCCAGCGCCTCGACCGAGCCTCCGACGTCCACGTTGGCGGGCGGCATGGGGCGGAGAGGGTCGTCTCCGACGTTGGCCGTGCTCTCGTAGCCGAGCCGGCCGGAGCCACCAGAGCCCCAGCACCTGACGTCTCCCGTGTCCAGCACCGCGCAGGTGTGCGCGTCACCGGCCTCGATCATCGCGACGACGCCGCCCACGTTCAAATCGCCGGGGGGCATCTCGCCCTCGTCATCGCCGATCGAGTCGCCCTCATTGTAGCCGAGCGCGCCGAGAATTCCCCATCCCCAGCAACGCACGGGCCCCGACTCCATGATCGCGCACGAGTGCAGCCCGCCGACGGCAAGAGCGCTTGCTGATCCTCCGAGGTTCAGGCTCGCGGGCGGCATCTCTCCTTCGTCGTCGCCGAGTGCCACGTCCCCGAAGCCCGGATACCCGAGCCTGCCGTCGGCCGCCCATCCCCAGCAGCGGACATCGCCTGCTCGGAGCAACGCGCAGGTGTGGCTCGCGCCTGCGGCGATCGAGACGACCCGGGTCGGCAGGCAGTCGGCGTCGCAACCGTCGCTGTTCGTTCGGTTCCCGTCGTCGCAGGCGTCCGGTGTGTCGATGACGCCGTCTCCACAGGACGCGGGGACGCACGACGTGCGACAGACGTCGGCGGCGAGGTCGCTGTTGCCGGCGCCGCTGTCGCAGCCCTCGCCCGAGTCGACCACGCCGTCACCGCACGACGGCAGAACGCACGACGTGCGGCAGGCGTCTGTGGTGACGTCGCTGTTGCCCGCGCCGCTGTCACAGGCTTCGCCCGAGTCCACGGTGCCGTCTCCGCAGTACGCCAGCACGCAGGTCGTGCGGCACCCGTCAACCCGAAGGTTGTCGTTCTCCACGCCGTCGTCGCACTCCTCGCCGGGATCGACCACGCCATCCCCACAGGAGGCCAGGGCGCAGTTCGTGCGGCACCCCTCCGGGTCGTCGTCGCTGTTCTCCGAGCCCTCGTCGCAGCTCTCGCCGCGATCGATGACACCGTCCCCGCACCATGGCAGATCGCAGATCGTCCGGCAGGCGTCAGGCGATTCGTCGCTGTTCAGGGCCCCGTCGTCACATGCCTCGCCATCGTCGACGACCCCATCGCCGCAGTGCGCGAGCAAGCAGCTCGCCCTGCACGCGTCCGCGGCCCCGTCATCGTTCCCAGCTCCGTCGTCACACTGCTCGCCGGCATCTTGAACGCCATCGCCGCAGTATTCGGTCACGCAGGCAATCCGACAGCGGTCAGGTAGGGAGTCATCGTTGTCGTCGCCCTCGTCGCACTCCTCCCCGGGATCGACGATCCGGTCCCCGCAGGAAGGCGGCATACAGGACGTCCGGCATGCGCCCGGAGTCACGTCGTCGTTGAGCTCACCGTCATCGCATTCCTCGCCTCGATCGACGACGGCATCACCGCAGGACGGGTTGAGACACGTCGACCTGCAGCGGTCCGGCTCGCTGTCGCTGTTCCTGTCGCCGTCGTCGCAGTCCTCCCCTTGGTCGATTACCCAGTCGCCGCACGATGGCAGCCGACAGGACGTGCGGCAGGCGTCCGGCGCGACGTCATCGTTCGAGTCGCCATCGTCGCACTCCTCGCCTTCATCCACGAAGCCGTCCCCGCATTCTGGCTTCACGCACGTGCCTCCCGAGCGCCGGGAACCTTCCGGGCAGGAGGCCTGGCCACCACAAGCCGACGTCAGGAGCACTGCGAAGGTCACTATGAGTGGTCGAGGCATGGGGGTGCGATGGTAGACCGTCGCGCCAGAGGAGGGAACGCATCCACCGGTGCGGGTTCTGACTTCAGGCACTCAAGGAAGCTGGCTCTCGGTCAGCCTGAGGACCAGGGCCGTGGCGAGGACCACGGCGCCACTGGCACTCAGGATCAGGCCCGCCGGTGCGTTCGCATCGAGGGGATCTCCGGGCACGGCGGGGCAGAGGCGGTGATCCTCGTACGCGCAGCCGTCGAGGAAGATCAGCCCAATGCCCGTGGAAGCCGTGACGACTCCCGCTGCCGCGAGCGCCCAGAAGAGCGGGCCACGGAACGTCGTGTCCTGCCTCGCTGCCGGTGTCACGAGCGCAACGATGCTCCCGAGAGCCAGCCCAGTCCCGGCGGTCAGGAGCAGCACCGCAGGCTGGCCACCGTCGCGGGCGGACGACGCGAGCTCGAGGTAGCGGGCCGGATCGCTCTCGGCGAAGGTCGGCGCGGCAGCCGCGTCCGACCGGGCGCTGGCGAGCAGGGCCAGCCCTGACACAGCCGCGCCGACGCCAGTGCCGAGGGAAAGCCAGGCTGCGGCGTCCTCGTACCACCGTGCCCGCCGATCGGTAGGAGCCGCGGGCGAGCGCTCGTCTCGCGGCTCCTCGCGCGCGGCCCATGCTGCTGCTGCGTTCGGTCCCTCTCCACGTTCGGTGACGAGCCCGGAGCTGCTCGCAACGATCTCGATGATCACCCGGCCGGTCCGGCGCATTACGAGCACGACAGAGGCGGCGCCGAGGGCGCGACCCACTAGAGAGGCTGCGTGCCGGGCGCCGGCGACCTCGCCCAGCCAAGGAACGGGAGTCGCGTGAATCGCCGACTCGGCTTCCATGTCGATCTCGAGCTGGTTTGTACCGGAGTCGAGGTTCGCGCGCCGGACCCCTGAGAGCCGGTCGCCGCATCGGAGCTGAAGCGTGAGCGCGCCAGGGTAGAGATGACTTCGCCACGGGGTCGTGCCGACCTCCTGCCCGTTCCGGAGGACCGTGCAGCCCGACGGACGGCTCGTGAGCTCGAGGTCGGCCACCTGGCCAGCGTCCATTCCGGCCTTGGTCTCGTCCCAGAAGCGGATCAGATCGGGGGAGAACTGATCGATCGTGGGGCGTCGGTCAGGGAAGAGCCGGATCGCCTGCCGCATCACCTCTAGCGCCTCGTCCTCCCGGTGCAGATGGCGCAGCGTGACGACGACGATCATCTCGGAGTCGAACAGGGCGTCTGCGTACCGCTCCTCTCGTCCCACGACGTCGACCGTGGCGTTCAGTCCGGAGATTGCGCGCGTCAGCTTCTCGAGCGTCTCGACGAAACGGCTGTAATAGAAGTCCTGGATCCCTTCGCGGGCCAGGTCGTGAAGCTCGTCGAGCCTCGAACGATCGGACTCCCGCCACTGCGCGAGTGGTCCCTCGACCATCGCTCGTGCCAGCTCGGCGCCGTGGAGCGGCCGCCCGCCCGCCGCGCGCGCCACGGCGTCGACGAGGGCGAGATCACGTGGGGCCCGGTCAGCGACCTCGATCACGATCTGCCTCGGTGCCTGCGCGAGCGCCGGCCCAGCGGCCAGTATCACGAGCAGGATCGTGAGCTGCCTCATCACTGGACGGATTCTCTATCACAAACGGCCGGGGCTCACTCCCTTGACGAGAGGACCGGCTTACCGGAGGATCTCCTCGTCGGTGGTCGCGATGTCGAGCTCGAGTCTGGAAGACGACGTTCAGATCCTGCGGAGCGCGTTCGGGCCGCGGCTGCGGCTTCCGGCTGAAGTGCGGCGACCGACGCGCGCCGAGCAGTTGCGGGATCTCGAGATAGTCGCGCTGACGACCACGATCCCCGGCGGGTGCCAGGTCGAGGTCGGCGAGGACGGCCGGGTGCTGCGGGCCTGGCTCGGCGGCCGTGCGGTGTCCGCGACGCAGTTCTGGCGGGAGTTCCGGAAGGCTGTGCGACCTCCCGAACAGCGCACGGCGTCTCGAGTCCGGGTCAGCCGTCCTCGCGATCCTGGGAGGTGCAGACGGGCACGTCGCCCGGCCGCGAAAGCGCGGGCCTCGCCGGAGTCAGCATCGCCGGAGCCACCATCGGCGCCGGCGTCGCCAGTGTCGCCAACGCCGGCCCTGTCGGAGGGGCCAGCGGCGCCGGCAGGGCCGCCAAGCGGTTGGTGGGAACGGACCGAGGCCGCGCTGAAGAGCCTGGCCGCCGAGGTGCGTGACCTGCGCGGGGCGGCTGGCGCGAAGTCGGAGCCGGCTGCGAGAACAAGGGAACGCAGGCGAAGGCCGGTCGCGCCGAGGACCGTCGTTCCGACAGAGCTTGATCGCGCCCGCGCAGATGCGGTGTTGAAGCGACTGGGGTGGAAGCGAGTCCATTGACCTGGAGGTTTTCGTGGGAGGCAAGAGGACGTACGGAAGCGGGAACATCGAGGCGCGCGGAGGGAGGTTTCGCGTGCGGCTCCGGATGCCTGATGGGTCGGTGGCGCAGTTCGGGACGTACGCGACGCGGGAGGAAGCCGACGGCGTGCTGGCCGCGGCCAGCGAACGGCTCGCGGGAGGGATCGAGCGAACGAGCTCGACGACCCTGGCGGAGCTCGGGGCGAGATGGCTCGACGAGCGACGGGCTACTCACAGGAACGCGGCGAAGGACGAATCGGTGTGGCGGCGTCAAGTCGGGTCTGCGGCGATCGGGGCAAGCGCGGTCGGCACGCTGGATGCTCGCGATGTGGCGACGTGGCTCAAGGCGCTCGGGCAGGCGACCGCGGTTTCGGCGATCACGAAGGCCGGAGGAGGGGCGGTGCTGCGAAGGACAGAGCGGCGGCTCTCGAGGAGCGTCGTGCGACAGGCGTTCAAGCTGCTCCGCATGTGCCTCGACGCTGCGCTCGAGGAGGGGCTCTGCGCGACGAACCCGGCGCGCGCCCCCGAGGTCGCCAAGCAGTTGAGGATGCTCCGGAGCCCGACGACCCAGGAGGGGTGGACGTACCTGACCGAGGCGGAGATCGCGGCAATCGAGCGGTCCGACGCGATCGTCGACGTGCAGCGCCTCCCGATCCTCTTCGCGATCTACTCGGGGCTCAGGCAAGGCGAGGTCTTCGGCTTGCGCTGGGCGGATGTCGACATCGACTCTCCGTCGCCGAAGATGACCGTGAGGTATGGCTTCGGCGCGACCCCGACCAAGTCGGGGAAGGTCGCGACGGTGCCGCTTCTGCCTGCTGCCGTCGACGTGCTGAAGCGATGGCGTCCGATCGCGCCGCCGTCTCCGCGGCTCGGGCTCGTGTTTCCGAACCCCGACGGCGGGTGCTACGCCAGGGGCTACGACCGTGGCTGGGCAGATCGAGCGTACGGCCAGGGCAAGCAGCGCAAGGTCCTCTCGGGAATCAAGACGCGCGTCGGCATCACACGCCGCGTTCGCTTCCACGACTTGCGCCATTATGCCGACCTCCTGGTAATGCCGATGAGGGGCCCGACGCTGGCGTCCCGTCGAGGAATCTGCGGGGTCGAGGCCTTCCCAGACGCGGCATAATCAGGGTGACTTCTCCGGGCGGCACTGACGCCGCCAAAGGAGAAGCCATGTTGAACGACTACTTCGCGCGGGCAGAGATCCTGCGCCGCCACCGCGCCGGGTTGCTCGGCGCGTACCTCGACACGTACACCTCGACGGCGAAGGAGCACGGATACCCGCCGAGTACCGTGCGCTATCACTGCTACGTGTTCCGACTCTTCGGCCGGTGGCTCGGGCGGCGTGGGTTGGGCGTCGGCGAGATCGACGACGACGTCATCGTGGAGTTCTGGCGGAAGCAGCGGCATGTCCCTCGCGTGCACGCGACCGGGACGAAGCCGTTGCGCTGGCTCCTCGGCTACCTGCGGGCGCAGGGCGTGGTCCCAGCGCAGCAGCCCACGGAGCGCACTGAGGCCGACGCCCTGGCGCACCGCTTCGGCACCTTCCTCGAGCAGCGCCGCGCGCTGATGCCCGAGACCGTGCGCCAGCACATCTCGGTGGCGCAGGAGTTCCTCCAGAGCTGCTTCGCGCGCGGTCCGCTTCGCCTTCATGCACTCGGAGAGAAGGACATCACGCAGTTCGTGTTGGGGGCCGCCAAGCGCCTTTCCCCGCGCACGCACCAGACCCGCATGAGCATCCTGCGGTCCTTCTTCCGCTTCCTGCTCGAGCAGGGAGAGGTCGACGTGGACCTCACCGGAGTCGTTCCCTCTGTCGCGAGCTGGCGACTGGCCGGCGTGCCGAGGCACATCAGCCGTAGCCAGGTCGAGCAGGTGCTGGCCTCGTGTGATCGAGGCACGCCGATGGGGCGGCGCGACTTCGCGATTCTGGTGTTGCTCGCACGGCTCGGGCTCAGGGCGTGCGAGGTGGCTCGTCTCGAGCTCGGTGACATCCGGTGGCGAACCGGCGAACTGATCATTCGGGGCAAGGGCAGCACGATCGAGGTGCTGCCGCTGGTCGCCGAGGTGGGCGAGGCACTGGCCGCGTACATCGAGAAGGACCGGCCTCGCTGCCAAACGCGCCGGGTCTTCACGCGGATGCGGGCGCCCATCACGGCGCTGGTGCGCAAGGGCGTGACCGCGGTCGTGCGCTCGGCCACGTTCAAAGCAGGGCTCGACGTGCCGGCGCGCGGCGCACACGTGCTGCGCCATTCGCTTGCGACCTCCATGCTCCGCGACGGCGCCACGATGAGCGAGATCGGCGTCGTGCTGCGCCACCGCAGCCCCGCAACGACGGAGATCTACGCGAAGGTGGACATCGCCTCCCTCCAGCGGCTGGCCCAGCCCTGGCCCGTGGGAGGTGCCCGATGAGCGCGTTGCAGAGGTCATTGGACGACTACCTCAAGCTCCGTCGCGCGCTCGGCTTCAAGCTCGAGAGCACGGAGTGGTGCCTGCGCGGGTTCGTCGACTTCCTCGGCACCGAGGGGTCGAAGCACATCACCACCGAGCTCGCCCTGCGCTGGGCGCGGCGCCCACCCAACGGCGATCCCTTCACGTGGGCGCAGCGGCTGTCGCGCATCCGCCTGTTCGCCGCGTGGTGCCGGGGGAGGGACCCTCGCACGGAGGTGCCTGACCAGGGACTGCTGGCGGCGTCGGTGCGCAGGAAGCCGCCGTTCATCTTCAGCGAGGAGCAAATCGCCAACATCGTCCGTGAGGCCGAGAAGCTGCCGTGCCGTCGAGGCATGCGGTCGTCCACGCTCTCGACGATGTTCGGGTTGCTCGCTGTCGCGGGTCTGCGCATCAGCGAGGCGATCGCGCTCGACCGGACCGACGTCGACCTGCAAGAGGGTCAGCTCGCCATTCGCAACACGAAGTTCGGCAAGAACCGGCTCGTCCCCGTGAGCACGTCCACCGTCGCGGCACTCCGTCGGTACGCCAAGCAGCGAGACCGAGCCCTCACGGTGGTGACGACGCCAGCCTTCTTCGTCTCCGAGCGCGGGTGGCGCATCACGGACTGGGCCACGCGGTACAACTTCGCGAAGGTGTCGCGCGCCGCGGGACTGCGCGCGCCTGCCGAGGGCTACCGGCACGGGCACGGGCCTCGGGTGCACGACCTCCGGCACAGCTTCGCGGCCCGGACGATGGTCGCCTGGTACCGCGCCGGCGTCGACGTCGAGCGCGAGTTGCCCAAGCTGTCGGCCTACCTCGGGCACGCGCACGTCAACGACACCTACTGGTACATCGAGGCGGTTCCCGAGCTGCTTCAGCTCGCCACCGAGCGCGTCACTGGACAGCGTGAAGGGGGACGCCGATGATCTCATCCGCCACGCTCCCCGCGCTGCTTCAGTCCTTCTTCACCGAGAGGCTGCTCGCGCAGCGGCGCGCCAGCCCGCACACCGTCGCCAGCTACCGCGACTGCTTCCGGCTCTTGTTGGGTTTCGCGACAAGGCGCCTGGGCAAGCAGGCCAGCACGCTCGCCGTCGAAGACCTCGACGCCGCGCTCATCGGCAAGTTCCTCGACCACCTGGAGCGCGAGCGTGGCAACAGCGCGCGCTCGAGGAACGTACGGCTGGCGGCGCTGCACTCGTTCTTCCGCTACGTCGCGATGAATGAGCCCGCGTACCTGCTGCACTGCCAGCGCGTCCTCGCCATCCCCAACAAGCGGTACGAGCGCAAGCCCGTCGGATTCCTCGACGAAGACGACGTCGATGCCTTGGTCAAGGCACCCGACATCGCGAAGTGGATCGGTCGGCGCGATCGGGCGCTCCTGCTCGTCGCGGCCCAGACCGGTCTGCGGGTGTCGGAGCTCATCGGGTTGCGGCGCGAAGACATCAGCCTCGGCACTGGCGCCCACGTGCGCTGCCTTGGCAAGGGCCGCAAGCATCGGGCGACTCCGCTGCGCAAGGATGCCATCGCAGTGCTCAAGTCGTGGGTGGCCGAGAACGAAGGGCCACCGTCGGCACCGGTCTTCCCCAGCTCGCGCGGTGGTCCGCTCAGCCGCGATGCTGTCGAGGCCCTGCTGAAGCGCCACCTCGCCAGCGCGCGTGAGGAACGTCCGTCGCTCAAGGCCAAGAGGGCCACGCCCCATACGCTTCGTCACAGCACGGCGATGTCCCTCCTGCAGCGCGGTGTCGATCGCTCCGTCATCGCGCTCTGGCTGGGCCACGAGTCCGTCGAGACGACGCAGATGTACCTGCACGCCGACATGGGCCTGAAGGAGAAGGCGCTCGCCCACACCACGCCGACGAAGCAGAAGCCGGCTCGCTATCGCCCAGGCGACAAGCTGCTCGCGTTCCTGGAGGGGCTGTAGCCATGACGTCATCAGCACGGCAGCTCCTGCACGGCCCGGAACAGCGCCTCGTCGGTGGGGTGCGTGTAGATCTGCGTGCTGGTGATCGACCTGTGGCGGGCGAAGCGCTGCGCCAGCCGGATGTCGCGCGTGGCCTCGTAGAGATTCGTGATGGCCGAGTGGCGAACGCTATGAAACGAGTAGCGCCGCTCGAAGCCGGCGCGCCGCTGCCAGAGCTGGAAGGCGTGGCGCACTTGCCGCGTCGAGAGCCGGTTGCCCTTGCGGCTCACGAACAGCGGCGCGTCGGTCGCCATCGCCTCGCTCTGCTGCCGCTTCCAACGAAGGAACTTCTCCAGCTTCGCCTGGACGCCCGACGACAACACCACCTCCTGTCCCCGCGCGTCCTCGCGGCTGCGCTTGAAGACTCGCAACTGCACGCGGCCTCGTACCTTGCCGTCGTCGGCCAGCACGTCGCCGAGGTTCAGCGCCACCAACTCGTGCTCACGCATCCCGGTCGCGAGGGCGAGCGAGAGGAGCACATGGTCGCGGTAGCCGTCGAAGCGCTGCCCCGTCGTCCGAAGGAGCAGGAGTTGCTCGTGCCGCGTCATCGTGCGCGGCGCCCTCGTCGTGTCTGCGTAGATCGTCATGGTCGTCTCCTCGTGTTGGCCATCCGGCCACGACCAGTGACGCTCGTTCTTCGCGGACCAGCAAGGCATTCCACCCACGTCGGTGCGCCGGATAATGCCGCGTGCATCTCCCCCGCTTCCTCGGCGACACGCACGTCGGGGCCAGGACGCGGCATTACCCGGAGGTCGGCATAATGCCTCTAATGCCGTGCGCGGCATTACCGCCACACCGCCGGCAGCCACCTGATCATGGGGAGCTGGGGGCGGCCGTGGCGACTCGAGGAGATCCGCGACTTCCTGCGCCACTCCGACATCGCAGAGACCCAAAGGTATGCCCACCTCGATCCCGCGGCGTTGCATCGCGCGGCCGCCGAGACCCGAATTGCACCCAAATTGCGCCCAGGAATGCGATTGGTCCGACCAATCGAGCGGGATTCCCCTGGAGTTTCAGTGGGCGACGCGAGATTCGAACTCGCGACCTTCGGTTCCGGAGACCGACGCTCTATCCAACTGAGCTAGTCGCCCGAGGTGCGGCCGTCGCCGCCCCCAAGATCACCAAGTCAAGGCAGGGTGCCTATAGCGCGCGATGTCGGGGGTCGTCAACTCGGGTCCGCGCGGGGTCGAGGACGCGCGGGGTCGCGCGGGGTCGCGGCGGGTCGCGCTAGGTCGCGCTAGGTCGCGCGGGGTCGAGGACGCGCGGGGTCGAGGGACGTCCGGCGGTTGTTACGAGCCGAGTGCGCTGGATCGTCTCGCCTGGGTCGGGACAACCCTTGTTCCGACGCCAGCGAGACGATTTGTTGCATTCATGGCCTGAGAGGTCTCCGTCGGACGCGGGTCCGGATCGGTCCGGGTCGTCAAGTCCGGGTCGTCAAGTCCGGGTCGTCAAGTCCGGGTCGTCAAGTCCGGGTCGTCAAGTCCGGGTCGTCAAGTCCGGGTCGTCAAGTCCGGGTCGTCAAGTTCGGATCGTCAAGTCTTGAAGTGCGGGTCGGCAGCGCGTAGTTGAGGTTGGTCGGATGGCGAGGTCGTCTACTTCACGCGGTTCAGGCCGCTCGGTCGACTCGGGCCGCTCGGTCGACTCGGGCCGCTCGGTCGACTCGGGCCGCTCGGTCGACGCGGGCCGCTCGGGCGGATCCGGCCGCTCGGACGGCTCGGGCCGCGCGGGCG
>JACPQR010000101.1 GCA_016190375.1 Deltaproteobacteria bacterium | reverse complement strand
CGTCGAGCTCGGTCGTCATCGCCTTCGCTTCTTCGACCGTGATCACGCCTTCCTTGCCGACCTTCTCCATCGCGTCGGCGATGATCTTGCCGATCGTCTCGTCGCCGTTGGCGCTGATGGTACCGACCTGCGCGATCTCCTTCGGGTCCTTCGTGGACTTGGACATCTTCTGGAGCTTCTCGATCACGGCGATCACCGACGCGTCGATGCCGCGCTTGAGCTCCATCGGGTTGTGGCCGGCGGCCACGAGCTTCGAGCCCTCACGGTAGATCGCCTGGGCGAGCACCGTGGCGGTCGTCGTGCCGTCGCCGGCGACGTCCGAGGTCTTCGAGGCCACCTCGCGGACCATCTGCGCGCCCATGTTGGCGAACCGGTCCTCGAGCTCGATCTCCTTGGCGACCGTGACGCCGTCCTTGGTGACGGTCGGGGCGCCGAACGACTTCTCGATCACGACGTTGCGGCCCTTGGGGCCCAGCGTCACCTTCACCGCGTCGGCCAGCGTGTTGACGCCATCCAGGATGCGCTTGCGCGCGACCTCGTCGAAAAGAATTTCCTTGGCTGCCATCTGTCGTCTCCGTGTTGCGCGAGACCCGCCCGCGCACGTCAGTCTCAGTACCCCGGCGTCGCCGGGGACTTCGTGGTTAGCGCTCGATCACGCCGAGGATCTCCTCCTCGCGCAGGATGAGGTGCTCCTCGCCCTCGATCTTCACCTCGGTGCCCGAGTACTTGCCGAACAGGATCCGGTCGCCGACCTTGACGTCGAGCGCGCGGACGGTCCCGTCCTCCAAGACCTTGCCGTTTCCGACGGCGATGACCTGACCCTCGATGGGCTTCTCCTTGGCGGTGTCGGGGATGATGATCCCGCCCTTCGACTTCTCTTCCTCCTTCACGCGCTTGACGACCACGCGGTCCTGGAGCGGCTTGAGCTTCATTCGTGCCTCCTGTTTCGGTCCTTCTCTGGTTGTGACGGTGAAGATTGTTAGCACTCGATTCGGAGGAGTGCTAAACGCGGCCCGCATTCTAGACACCGAAGGCCTGCTGTCAAGGGGCATCGCGGAAAAGAAATTCCGCTCACGATCTCGCCGACATGCGGGGAGCTGCACCCGCCCGAGGACCCGCGGCGCACCGGCGGTGGCCCGCGGGCTGGTCGCGTGGGTCGCCCCCGCCTCAGGGTGGGTCAATTCCTTTGGGGCAGAACATGCCGTGATAGACTCAACTGCGGGAATCAGTCGGCCGATCGCAACAGATGAGACCGGAGGTCAACCGCAACGTGCTAGTCCACGACGCTGACATTTCGGAGTTTTTCCGGGAAGCGGTGACAAGTGCCATGCAGAACCAGGGCATCGGCGCCAGCCCGAACGTCGAGGCCTACCTCGTCGGGCTCCTCGCCGAGTATCTGAGCGCGGAGCGCCTGGTCAGCCGCGAGGCCTTCCTTCACAAGCCCCTTTGCGAGCTGCTCGCCGAGGCGCGGGGCTCCGTGCCCGGGGAGAGGGTGAGAAAGCTCAAGGAAATCGGGGACACGGCCCTCTACGTCGCCGGCTACTTCGGCGACGCGGTGGAGAAGCGAGGCGTCGACCTCGACTATTACATCGAGATGGGCGGCGGCGCTTACGGAGCTGTGGCCTCCCAGATGCGGTCCCGAACGGGTGGCTGCGCCTTCGACGAGCTCTACGGAGAGCTGTCCGACAGGTTCCCGAAGCTCGTCGACATCCTCGGGGAGGTCTCCGAGTCCGCCCTCGGACGGACCAACACGGACGTCGTCCGGCTCTACGAGCGCTGGCAGCGGACGCGAAGCGTCTGGCTGAGCCGGAAGCTGCAGAGCCATGGGTTGTTTCCAACTCCCGCCACCGACCTGCTTCACTGATGCTGGGCCGGCTGCAGCGGGGGCTCCAGGACATCTACGGAATCGATCTGGACGTGGACGTCGAAGACTACCTCTGCGACGCGGGCGTTGCCCGAGAGCACGATCCGTCGGCGAGCCGGCGCGAGATGCTGCTCGTGTCGCAGTCCGACGGGGCCGACGAGGTCCAGATCGCCCTGTACGTCGACCGGGCCATCATCGCCGGCCTCGAGGCGAGCCACCCCGCGCGCTGGATCCTCGGCGACCAGTTCGACGCCTACTGCGTCGGTCTCGAGGGAGTCAGCCACTTCGTGTACCTCGCGTTCCACGGAGGGCGGGGCCGGCCCGTCACGGAGCTCGAGCTCGAGCTGCAGGCGGAGGTGGACAAGTTCGTCTCGTGCAGCCTCGCCGTGCGGCAGCTCAGCGACGCCGCGCGGCTGGTCGGCGCGATCCGACAGCGCCTCTTCGCCGATCCCTGCTACGTCGACGACCAGGGCAGCGAGCGGGGCGAGCGCTATCGCCTGGCGAACCACCTCGCGGCGCGGTACACGGCGCGCCTCGAGCGGCTGTACCTGGCGGAATCGCGCGTGGCCGAGATGCTCCGCGAGGTGCGCCGCTTCTACCGCCTCACGCAGCGCGAGAAGATCGACCAGATACTCCAGGCGGCGTGACCTACTGCGCCGACTTGCGCTCCTCGATGAACTGCTGAACGACCTCGCGGACGTTGCGGTTGAAGAACACCTTGCCCGCCGCGATCTCGCGCAGCGCAGTGACGGCCGCCTTGTTCTTGCTCGGGACGAGCTGGGGCGCGCCCTTCATGAGCTGCCGGGTGCGGTTCGATGCCAGGACTACCAGCGCAAACCGGTTGTCGCAGGTGCTCAGGCAATCTTCGACCGTCACGCGTGCCATCGGGTTCTCCTTGGGAGGGCGGGACTATAGCGGCCAGGCGCCGGCTGTCAACTCAGGCTCTCGGGCCGCTGAGCGTCACGGTGAAGGTCGTGCCACAGCCGGGCTCGCTCGAGACCTCCACGTGGCCGTCGTGGCTGCGCACGATGTTCTTGACGATCGACAGCCCCAGGCCCGTTCCCTTGCCCTCCGCCTTCGTCGTGAAGAACGGCTCGAAGACCGACTCGAGATCCTCGGCCGCGATACCGCAGCCGTTGTCCGAGACCTGCAGCACCACCTGGCCGGCGGGGCCCATCTCGGTGGTCAGGACCAGGCGGCCGTTCCCATCGGGCATGGCCTGGCAGGCGTTGGTGATGAGGTTGATGAGGACCTGGTGGAGCTGGCTCTCAACGACCCAGATGGGCGGTAGGTTCTCCGCGTAGTCGCGCACGACGGTGGCGCGCGACTCCTCCACCAGGTGCTCGCAGAAGACCAGCGCCTGGTCGAGCGCCTTGTGCAGGTCGATGCGGGACACCTCCTCGGCCGACGGGCGCGCGTACGACATCAGGTCGCGGGTGAAGCGGAGGATCCGCTCGGCGCCCTGGAGGATGCGCCGGGTCTTCTCGACGTCGGCCGGGTCTCGGTGCTCGCGTTCCTGCTTCTTGATGAGGTAGTCCGCGTACACCGAGATCGACGTCAGCGGGTTGTTCAGCTCGTGGACGATCCCCGCGGCGAACTGCCCGAGCGTGGCGAGCTTCTCGGACTGGATGATCTTCTCCTGCAGCTCGCGGATCTCGGTGAGATCGTGCCCGACGGCCACGACGCCCTCCACGTCGTGCTCCGGCGAGAGGATCGCGGCCGTGTTGAGCGCCAGGCGCGCCACTCCACCACCCTTGCGAAAGACCTGGACCTCCACGTTCGAGGAGGGCTCGCGCCTCAGAGCCGCGCTGAAGATCCCCTGGACGCGATGACGTTCGGTCTCCGGCAGCAGGTTGAGCAGATCGCGTCCCACGAGGCCCTCGCGGGTGTCACCGACCAGGCGCTCGAGCGCGCGGTTGACAACCTGGACCTTGCGGTCGGGTCCCACGACCATGATGGCCGCGTTGGCGTTGTCGAGGAGCTTCTCCAGGTACTCGCGCAGGTACTGCGTCTCCCTGAGCACCTGGGCGTTTCGCAGCGAGGACGCGAGGAGCTGCGACAGCGCGACGACGACCTCGTGATCGCCGTTCGGTAGCGTCACCGGCTCGGCGTACTCGACGTTGAGGATCCCGTAGAAGTGCCCCGCCTGGTGCAGTGCCAGGTCGAACCCGGCGCGCGAGCCCGACAGGAGGAGCTCGTACCGATCCGTGACGCGCACCGAGCGCGCGACGAGCGGCCCGGGGTCCATTCCCGCGTCGTCCAGCGCCGAGGTCGAGACGCTCGCCGACTCCCGGCGCCCGGGCTCGAGCCGGCCGGTCGCGTACACGAGCGTCAGCTCGAGCGACAACGGATCCACCAGACGAACCGAGAGCAACCTGCCGGGCAACAGCTCGCTCGTGGCCTGGACGAAGCGGTGAACGAGCTCCTCTTCCCTGAGCACGATGTTGAGGTCGCCCGAAAGGGCGATCATCGTCTTGAGGAGCCGGTCCGTGGACGGCCACTTCAGACGCGGCGCGCGAGGTGGCGAGGACCGTCGGTCCTCGCGCTTCGCCCGCTCCGGTGACCTTCCGTCGCCCATGGTCTACTTGACGACCTCCCCGGCCGGGGGCGGAGTCTTTCGGCGTTGCTCGGTGGCCGCGGCCGTCTGCGGCGTGGGCGGGGGCGGGGGCGTCGAGTCCTCGGCGCTCGCCCGGTCGAGGTCGAGGATGTTCGTGCCGCCCACGTAGCTCTTCGTCTCGTACCGGGTGATCTTCCCGATCTTCCGGACGATCTCCGCCATCCGCTCCGCCTCGCGCACGATGATGTCGGCAGCGGGCGAGAGAACGCTCCCCGCCTCGAGCTTGCGCTTGATGAGCTCGGCGTAGCCCATCACGCTCGTCAGGGGCTGGTTGAGCTCGTGCGCCGCCGTGCCGGCGAGCTCGGCGATGATCGCCTGCTTCTCGGTGACCAACAGCTTCTCCTGCGCCTGGGCGAGACGCTGCTCGATCTGGATCCGCTCGCGCAGATCGGTGAAGAAGCCGAAGCTGGCGACGGGCTTTCCGTCCTCGTGCAGGAGCGACGCCGACAGGACGATCGGGATCCGCTCGCCCGACTTGGAGAGCGCCTCGGTCCTCATCTGGACGAGCTTGCCCTCCCCTCCGAACTCGGGGCTCCTGATCCGACGCATCACCTCGCGCGCCACGCCTTCGGGGTACAGGTCGCGGACGTTGCCCTTGCCGACCATCTCCCCGGCCGAGTAGCCGTAGATGCGCTCCGCGGCATGGTTGAAGAGGATCACCTTTCCCTTCAGGTCGGCGGCGACGATCGCGTCGACCGAGCTCGAGATGAGGCCCTCGAGGAAGTCCTTCGTCTTCTGGAGCTCCGCCTCCGTGTGGCGCTCGTCCGTGACGTCGCGGATCGTCAGGACCACCGCGGCGTCCTCGTGGAGCAAGCCGTTCGACGACATCGAGAGGACCCGCACCGAGCCGTCGCGCCGCCGGGTGTGGACGTCCACGCCGCGAGGGTACTCCTCGCGCGCGAAGCACTCGCGCAGGTGCTCGAGCGTCGCCCAGTCCTCGGGCAGCATGAGGTCGTCGAGCCGCTTCTCCTTGAGCTCGTCCTCGGAGAAGCCGGTGATCCGCGCGGCGCTGGGGTTCGCGAAGAGGAGCCGGCCCGACGCGTCCACGACGAACATGCCGTCCGCCGCGCTCGTGAAGAAGTCGGCGTAGCGCTGCAGCGCCCTCAGCCGCCGCTCGGCCTCGTGCCGCGCGAAGCTTATCTGCTGCGTCTGGTCGCGGAGCGACTGGAGGATCCTCGCGTTGCGCAGCGCCACGGCCGTGGCGTTCGAGACGATGCTGCAGAAGTTCAGCTCGCGGCCGGACAGCTTCGCCTTGCGCGCCGCTCGGAGGAACAGGACCCCCATCGCCCGCTCCTCGTAGATGATCGGGAAGAGCGTGAGCGACGAGAACCCGGAGGCCGCGATCCGGACCCGGACCTCGTCGAGGAGCGGGTGGGTCTCGACGTCGTCGATGCTCACGGGCATCCGGGTCTTGAGGACCTCGCGGATCTCCGGGTACTTGGCGAGATCGATCGGGAGGTTCTGCACCGCTTCCTCGTCGCTCGTCGCGACCACGTAGCCGATGTCGCCCGCGTCGCGCACGAGGACGATCGAGCACCGATCGACATGGACGACCTCGGCGATCCGCGTGACGACGTTGAAGAGGATCTCGCGGAAGTCGAGGCTCGACGCGAGCGCTTGGGTCAGCTCGAGCATCGCGTGCGCGTCCTGCTCCTTGCGAGAGATCTCCTCGAAGTAGGTGCGAAGCCGCATCTGCCCCCGGATGCGCGCCATCAGCTCCGATTCGCGGAAGGGCTTCTGCAGGAAGTCGTCCGCGCCCGCGTCGAATGCCCGGGCTATGTCGTCGTCCCCCTCGAGCGCGGTGAGCACGACGACCGCGAGCTCGCGCGTCCTCGGGTTCGCGCGGAGCTGTGCGAGCACATCGAAGCCGTCCATCGCGGGCATCACGAGGTCGAGCAGGATGAGCTCGGGCTGCTTCTCGAGGGCAAGCGCCACGCCCTCGGCCCCGCTGCCGGCGGCCAGGATCTCCATGCCTGTCTTGCGCAGCACGACCTCCAGGATCCGGCGCGTCGTGGCGTCGTCGTCGATGACGAGGATCGAGCCCACGGTCGATCGCAGTCTAACCCGGCAGTTGGTGTCGGCACAAACCGTGCTTGTCTTGACCAGCAATCGCTTTTGACACGTGGCCTTGGGCTTGGCTACCCTGCATGACCGAACCGCCGAAGGGCGACAGGAGCTTTCGATGACGCGAAGATGGCTTTTCGGGACCTCGCTTGCTGCGCTGCCGGTGTTCGTTTTTGCCGTGACGGCGCCAGGACTTGCGGGCGCGCAGCCCCAGCAGCCTCCGCCGCCGGCCGTCGCGGCTCCGCCGATCGCCCAGCCGCAGCCCCCGCCGCCTCCTCCGCCGGCGGTCGCCGCCCCGGAGCGTCCGATGCGCTTCATCCTGACCGGCGGCACGGTGGTCATCGGGACACGCGTCGGCGAGGACGCCGAGTTCTTCACCATCAACACGTCCACGGGGCTGGTGCGAGTCCGCAAGTCCGACATCGCTTCGATGGACTACAACGTCACCAGCGGCGCGGCCCCGGTGGTGCAGCAGCCGCAGCAACCAATCGTCTCCACGCCGGTTCCGGCCTACACCTACGCGCGACCGCGCAAGCCGGGGCGCGGACTGCTCGTCGCCGGCACGATCGTGTTCTCGATCTCCTATGGCCTCACGGTGTTCGCCGCGACGGTCGCCTCCGTCGACAACCCGGATGCCTTCCTCCTGCTCCTACCGGTCGCCGGTCCGATCGTCTATGGCGCTTCCTCGGACGACGTGGAGGGCGAGGCGTTCGCGCTCCTGTTCAACCTCTCCGTCGTGCAGGGCGCGGGCCTCCTGATGCTGATCATTGGCGCGTCGAAGGGGTCCTCGTCCTCGAACGAGAGCCAGACCGCCGCGGCGCCGAACGAGCTCGACCTGGGCGGAGGCGCGAGCGTCCGCGTCGATCCCGTGCTGGTCGCCGGCGTGCAGGGCCTGGCCTTCTCGGGCCGCTTCTAGGACTCCTGGCAGGATGAGGATCGCAGCGGCGCTCGGCCTGGCCGCGTTCCTTCTCGGGGGGAAGGCTCTTGCCCAGGATCCGGAGCCCGCCGACGCGGCTCCCGTGCTTGCGCCGCCAGCGCCCGCGCCGCCCGTCCTGCCGCCGGGCGTCACTCCCATCCACGACGATCGCCCGATGCGCTTCGTCATGACGGGCGGAAACGTGGTCGCCGGCCGGCGGGTGGGCGAGGACCAGGAGTTCTTCTGGGTGGCGCTCGAGCCCGGCGGCGAGCTCGCGCGCGTTCGCAAGTCCGAGGTGGGATCGATGGACTACCGGCTCGGCGAGCCGGCGCCGGACGCTCCCGCGAGCGCGGCAGCGCGCGCCGAGCGCGCGGAGCCCGAGACGCCGCCGCCGCTCGATCTCGGACCGGAGGATCCCTCGAGCGGACGCGCCCGCCGCGGCCGCGGCCTCGTCATCGGCGGTGGCGTCCTGTTCGGTCTCTTCTACCTGGGCACCGCCGTCTACGCGCCCGCCGCGCCGGGCCCGGGAGCGCTCCTGTTCATCCCGATCTTCGGGCCGATCTTCTACGGCGCCGCCCAGGAGCTCGGAGGAGACGAGATGGCCCTCATGGTGATCGCCTCCCTGCTACAGGCCGGAGGCGCCCTGATGCTCTACTTGGGCGTCCGCCAGATGACGCAGTCCTCGCAAGATGAGGCGGCGGGCGAGAGCCCGTCGTTCGCGCTCGCGCCGGCGGTCGTGCCGGGCGGCTTCGCGCTCGCGGGGGTGGCGCGGTTCTGAGCCATGTCCATTCCCGCGGGAAGCCGAAAAGCCAGGGAGAGGGGATGACAACGCGGTTTTTCCCGACTAGCGTCGCGCCCTCGTGGAGGTCCCCATGATGCGAACGACCTGGGTCTGGGTGCTCGGAACGCTCTTCCTCTCCGCGCTCGTCGCGTGCACCAGCGGCGGTGGGGGAGGTGGCGACGATGACGACGACGACGACATCAGCATCGGCGACGACGACGACGACAACGGCGGCGACGGCGACGCAGACGCGGACTCCGACACCGACAGCGATGCCGACACCGATGGGGACGCGGATGGTGACGCGGACTGCGGACCCGACGACCCGAACGCGGATCCGCCCGAGATCGATCCGGGATGCGCGCCCACCTGCGCCAACTTCGCGGGGATCTGCGAGGGCGGCGACGAGGCACACTGCCTCGAGGTCTGCGGCCGCGCCGTGAGGGTCTCGCCGCAGGGGCCCTGCCTCGATGCCTACCGCGCCTACATGGACTGCGTCGCCAACGCGACCGATTGCCCCAACCCCGAGGAGGGAGTCCAGGGCTGCGACACCCAGATCGAGGCCGCCGGGACGGCCTGCGCGAACGGCTGCGGGGACATCATCGAGTGCTTCCAGGGCTGCCCTGCCAACGACAACGCCTGCTACGAGGCCTGCTACACCGACGGCTCCGCCGAGGGACGGGCAGCGTGGGATGCGGCCGCCGGCTGCTTCGAGCAGCACTGCGCCGACATCCCCGAGAACGACGACGCTTGCATCGAGAGCTGCCTCGACGCGAACTGCGGGGACGAGCTGGCCACCTGCAGGTAGGAGCGTCGCTCGAGTTCTGTTAGGCTGGCGGCCTCATGGCCGACCCGCCCCTCCCGCCCGGTCGCCGACCACCGCGCCCTAACACGGGAATCGAGGAGGAGATCGAGCTCAGCGATCCGACTTTCGAGATCACGATGGAGGAGGTGAGCGTCGCGCGGCCCCCGACTCCGCGAGCTGCCCCTCCTGCTCCCGCAGCCCCGCCGCCGCGACCTCGCCCCACCGCACCCGCGCCGGCCATCGCGCCCGCGCCGGCGCCCGTTCCCGCGAGGCCGGCAGCTCCGACGCCGCCCGTCCCGGTCCGCCTCACCCCCGCGCCGCCGCCGCCGGCAGCCCCGCCGGCAGCCCCGGCGGCGCATCCCGCTCAGCCGGCGAGCGCAGGCGGATTCACTCCGCCGGAGCGAGCGGGGGCCGCAGGTCCCCCCCGATCAAGTGACGACACGCCCCTGCCGGTTCGCCCCGTCCCGGCCCCGGTCAGGGCGGCGCCGCCCGCGCGTGCGGTCACGCCCGACGAGGCCTCGGGGACGCGTCAGGCGCCCCGCGAGTCGCGCCCGCCGAGGGTGGCCTCCGCCAGGCAGGACGGGCCGGAGCTGTACAGGGAGCTCTGCGCTTCGATCGAGGCCGAGCTCACCCGGACGCCGGACGACGCGAGGGCCGCGCGCCTCTTGTACGAGCTCGGCCGGATACACGAGGAGCACCTCGGCGACGGCCGGCGGGCGGCGACCTACTTCCTCGAGGCCTTCAAGCGCAACCCCGACTACCTGCCCGCCATCTCCGCGGCGCGGCGATCCGTTCTCGGGCGGGCGAGCTACATGCAGGCCATCCAGCTCTTCGACGCCGAGCTCAGGGCCACCGCGGACGCGGGGCGAAAGAGCGAGCTCCTCGTCGAGAAGGGGCGGATCTACGAGGACCGGCTGGGCAACCGCGAGGCGGCGCGCGAGTGCTACGTGCTCGCGGTCGAGATCGATCGCGGCAACACGATCGCGCTCAAGGCGCTCGAGCAGCTCTACGCGCGCGAGGAGGCGTGGCCCTCGCTGGCGGAGCACTACGGCCGCGTCGGCAACGCCATCGTGAACGACGCGGCGCTTCGCTCCAACGTCGAGACCACGCGCGCCCGGATCTGCGAGGAGCGCCTCGAGAACGCCGAGGCCGCGGCCGAGATCTACCAGGTCGCGCTCGAACGCGATCCGGCGAACGGCTCGTCCCTGCAGGCGCTCAAGCGGCTCCACCAGCGGCACCGTCGCTGGAAGGACCTCATCCAGGCGCTGGAGCACGAGGTCCGGCAGAGCGGCGACCCAGGCACGCAGACGTTCGACCTGTATCGGATCGGGAGGCTCTTCGCCGAGCGGCTGGGGCAGGCCGACAAGGCGGTGAGCTATCTCGAGAAGGCCCGCCTCCTCGATCCCACGAGCATGCTCGTCCTCTCCGAGCTCTCGCGTCTGTACGAGGAGATGGGGCGCTGGGAGGAGCTCGCCAGCGTCTACCGAAAGCTCGTCAAGGTCACCGAGGACGTCAACGAGCGTCTCGCCCTCTGCCACAGGCTCGGCTCCGTGTGCGAGGAGCGCCTCGGCAAGGAGGACGAGGCCATCGACTGGCTCAGGCAGGCGCTCGCGATCCAGCCGACCTACCTCCCCGCGTTGCAGGCCCTCGGCAAGCTCTACCAGAAGCGCGGAATGTTCGAGGAGCTCATCGCGATGCACCTCGCGGAGGTCGAGCGCACCGAGGAGCCGAAGCGCCGCGCCGCGGGCTACTACCGCATCGCCGAGATCCTGGAGGGCGATCTCGCGAGGCCCGACCAGTCGGCCGACTTCTTCGCCCGCGCCCTCGCGATCGATCCGCGCAACGTCCCCGCGTTCAAGGCGCTCGCCAGGCTCTACGCGACCCAGGGGCGCTTCCGCGAGCTCGCCGAGATGTACGAGCGGCAGGTCGAGCACTCGCAGGACAAGGGGTGGAACATCTCGTACCTCGAGAAGACGGGCGCGCTGTGGGAGGACCGTCTCGGCGACCTCGACCGCGCCGCCGACGCGTACCGCAGGATCCTCGACCTCGATCCCGACAACCTCGGCGCGACGCACGCGCTCCAGCGGGTCTACGAACGCGCCGAGCGGTGGACCGATCTGGTCAAGATGCTCGAGCGCGAGGCCGAGCGCACCCCCGGAGAGCACGTCGTCTCGATCCTGCAGCGGATCGGCGAGGTGCTGGAGGACAGGATCGGCGATCGGGACGCGGCGCTGGCGACCTACAGGCGAGTCCTCGCGATCGATCCGCGCTACCCCCCGGTGCTCAAGGCGCTCGGGCGCCTCTACTACCTGCGCGGGCGCTGGGACGACCTGCTCGAGATGTACCGCAAGGAGCTCGAGGTCGTCGCGACCCGCGAGGAGAGCGTGCCGCTCCTGTTCAAGATGGGCGAGATCTTCAACGAGAAGCTCGCCCGCGAGGAGGACGCGATCCGCTGCTACCAGGAGGCGCTCTCCATCGACCCGTCGTACCAGCCCGTGCTCTCCGCCCTGGCGCGGATCTGGCGCGAGCGCGAGCGCTGGGAGAAGCTCGTCGAGATCCTCGAGGCCGAGGCGGCGGCGCAGCCGAAGCCGGAGCAGCGCGTCCTCTCGTACTATCGCATCGGCGAGATCCTCGAGGAGCGCATGCAGCGCGAGGACCTGTCCCTCGACGCGTACAACCAGGCCCTGCGCGCGGTGCCCGCGCACGTGCCGTCGCTCGAGGCGCTGGCGCGGATCTACACGGCCCGCGGCGACTGGCACGCGCTCGTCGAGGTCCTCGGCAAGCAGGCGGACGCGGCGACCGAGCCCGGTGAGGCGATCCGGGCGCTCGTGCGCCAGGCGGAGATCTGGGCGGGCAACATCAAGGAGCCGGCCCGTGCCGTCGAGTGCTACGAGCGAATCCTCGAGGTCCAGGACTCGCACCTGGGAGCGCTCGTCGCGCTCGAGCCCCTGTACACGCGGCTCGGCCGCTGGGATCGGCTGGCGGTCGTCTACGGCAAGCTGTCGGTGATCGTCGAGGATCCCGGCGCGAGGGGGGCGGTGTTGCACGAGCTCGCGCGCACGCTCGAGCACCGGATCCAGCCGCCGGAGGACCCCGCGCCGGTCTACAAGCTCATCCTGCAGATCCGGTCGAACGACGGCCCGGCCCTGAGGGCGCTCGAGAGGATCTCGCTGGCGAGCGGCGACGCACTGACGCTCGCGATGGTGCTCGAGCGGCTGGTCGAGACGACCTCGGACCCGGCGCTCGAGGCGACGCTGCTCTGCCGGCTCGGGGAGGCCTGGGAACGCACCGGAGACCAGAGGGCGGCCGGGGCGTTCCGCCGGAGCCTCGACAGCGATCCCGACTCGCTCTCCGCGGCGCGCGGGCTCGCGCGCATCGCGGCGGCCGCCGGCGACGCGGCGACGCTCGCGGAGGCGACCCGGCGTGAGGCGGCCGTCTCGCGGGACAAGGTGACGGCAGCCCGGGCGCTCGTCCGCGGCGCCGCGATCCTCATCGATCAGGCGGGCACGCCCGAGGAGGCCATCGGGGACCTCGAGAAGGCGCTGGAGCTGGATCCGGACAACGCGGAAGGCGCGCAGAGGCTCGAGGCCGTGCTCTGGGACCACGGCGACTTCGTCAGGCTCGGTGACATCGCGGGGCGCGTCGCGACGAACGCGCGCGATCCTGCCCGGCTCGTGCACCTTCATGGGATCGTGGCGCGGGTGCAGCGCGACATCGTGGGCAACCTCCCGGCGGCGGTCTCCGCGCTCAACCGCGTGCTCAGGGCCGATCCCAACCACGTGCCGACGCTGATGGCGCTCGCGGAGATCACGCTTCACAACGCGGAGTGGAACGAGGCGGTGGCGATCTACAGCCGCGTCGTCCAGGTGGCGACGGATCCCAAGATCCTGGAGCAGGCGCACCTGAAGCTGGCGAAGATCTGGGACGAACGGCTCGGCGATCCGCGGCGGGCGATCGCCAGCTTGCAGAACGTCCTCGACCTGGATCCGTACAACCGCATGGCGCTCTCGCACCTCGCGGAGGCGTTCGGCCGGCTGGGCGAGCCGCAGCGGTCGGTCGACGCGCTGACGAAGCTCGTCGAGGCGTCGCCGGACGCGTCGGGCAAGATCGACGCCCTCCTCCGGCTCTCCCAGGTCTACCTGGAGGCGATCGGCGACCGCGCGCTCGGTACCGAGATTCTCCGTCGCACGATGAGGATCGAGGCGCAGGCCGGTCTCGGGAGGCGCGCGCTGACTCGCCTGTCGGAGCTCCACACCAGGGAGAAGGACTGGGAGGGCCTCGCGGGCTCGTACAAGGCGCAGCTCGAGGCGCTGCCGGCGGACGACTCGCGCGCGGAGCCGCTGCACCGGGAGCTCGGGCGGGTGCTGGCGGGCCAGCTCGGCCGGATCGAGGAGGCCATCGCCCATTTCCGCAGGGCGCTCGTCCTCGACCCGAGGAGCGAGGAGGCGCGCGTCTCGCTGGGCGTCCTGTACCGCAAGATCGAGCGCTTCGACGACGCGATCGCCGAGCACCGGGAGCTCTTGCGTCAGGACCCGTTCCGCCTCGAGTCCTACCGGGAGCTCAGGCGCCTGTGGGAGCGCGTGCGGCGCGTGGACCCGTCGTACGTCGCCGAGTCCGTGCTTCACTACTTCAGGGCGGCCGACGAGGTCGAGGAGTACAGCTACCGGCAGCGGCACCGGCGCAAGACGATGGTCCCGCTGCAGGGCCTGTCCCTCGACGACGTCAAGAACATCCTCGCTCACCCCGCCGAGCGACACGCGGCGCGCGAGGTCCTGGAGGAGATCGCCGATCACATGGGCAAGCTCCTGCCCGCCGACCTCGAGGGCTACGGCGTGACCACTCGAGACAAGATCGGCCCGCGCGCCGACAACCCCCTGCGCGCGGTCGCCGACCACGCGGCGGCGGTCCTGGGCGCCGGCCCCTTCGACGTGTACGTGCACAGGGTCCGCGGGCGCGGCGCCTCGGTCGAGAACACCGACCCGTACGCGGTGATGCTGCCCGCGATCGTCCTCGAGATGGGCGAGCGCGAGCAGCTCTTCATCCTCGGTCGCCTGATGGCGCGCATCGTGACCAAGAGCTTCCTGTGCGACAAGCTGACCCCCCGCGAGCTCGAGGTCCACATCGCCGCGGCGACGCGGACGGTCGTGCCGGGCTTCGGCGAGGGGCTGATAAGCGAGGAGTACCTCGACGACCGCGCGAAGCGCATCGGGCGGGCGCTGCCACGCAAGAGCCGCAAGGCGCTCGAGTCGAGCGCGCGGAGCTACGCCTCGGCGGCTCCCGTGGACTTCGTCGCCTGGGCGCGCGCGATGGACAGGACGGCGCTCCGGGCGGGCCTCCTCGTCTGCGACGACGTCGGGACGGCG
>JACPQR010000107.1 GCA_016190375.1 Deltaproteobacteria bacterium | reverse complement strand
TGCCCAAGGTCATCGAGCAGGTCGCCAAGCACGACAAGAACATGGCGACCCAGATGAAGGACGCCCTGGGCTCGATCGCGGCCAACCTGGGCGAAGGGTCTCTGCGCAGAGGCAAGGATCGCAAGTACCACTACTCGGTCGCCGCGGGGAGCGCGGCGGAGCTCGCGGTGTGGCTCCGAATCGCGCGGGCATGGCGCCATGTCGATGAGCAGAGCTACTCAGGGGTCGCGGAGTTCCTCGATCGCACCAATGCGATTTGCTACCGGCTGGTGAATCCGAGACCCTAGAGAATGGCGAGCCCACGGTGCTCGGAGTTCACCCTCCGAGCTCCGTGGCGCTCAGGTTTGCCCGGCCTTGAAGATTAGCGCCCGATTCAAGTGAGCCGATTCTTACCCACTTCGTCGGCCCAGCGCCATTCGTGCACGATCTCGCCCGAGGCTGCGGAAAACGCTGGGCGGCTCCCGCCCGGCAGCTTCGGCTTGCTACGCGATGTTCTTCCGGTCCGGGAAGCAATCGCGGAGGAACTCGTTGAAGGCGCCCACGAGTTGCTCACGACGCGCCGCCCAGAAGTCATCGGCCCTCGCGATCGCCCAGAGTCTCCGCTCCTTCGGCACGCACTGGCTGTCCAAGACCCTCCCCTTAATCTGCTTCAGGTACACGTCAGGCGACGCCGCTCCGATGGCCTTGTTCGTACCGCCGTCGAGGAATGCGATGTTGGCGAGGGTATCTGCGCTGGGCCGATCACGAGGCTCGAATTGCGCGCGTGGGAGGATGTGATGCCTGTCGATGTTGGACTGGAGGAGGATCTTCTGACCGGTGAAGATGTCAAGCGCGCCCCGCTGACGGCAGGCGATGTACACGGCGAGGAGCCCGCTCTTGTCAGCCAGGCCTCCCTGAAAGTCGCGCTCGTCGGCCTCCAGAACCTGACGCTTCGATCTCAGGTTCCTCAGCAGGACGCGAATGGGATCTGGGTCCCGGCACGCGCGCAGATCCTGCTCAAGGGCAGTTGCCGAAGATCCCGAGTAGCGGTGCAGGAGGGCCGCTAGCGCGATCCACCCCGCGATCTCCTTCCCGTTTCGCTCGCGCGGACCGAGGCTGGCGCAAAGGAGGATTGGAGGGACAAGGAGAGCGCCCGACCACAAGATCCGCATGTTGACCAGCCCAAGTTCGCTCCGAACCAGCCCGAGTGCAGCATCGAGGCCCCTGAGCGTCTTCTTCCAGGCTTGCGTGACTTCGCGCCTGTTCAGCTCGTGGAGGGGCGTCCGGCGTCTGCCATCCGGGTGCGCGAGGAACGCGCACGCCCGGAACAAGTGCGTGACATCTAGGCGGTCGAACCCTACGCGCGCGAGATCCGCGATCTTCGGCGCCACCTCATCGCGGATGAAGCCCGAATGCTTCGCTGCCACGTTCGCACTTTCGATGTCCTGCTTCTTGAGCTTGACGCCGAGCGTGTTGATCCGCGTGAAAGCCCTTACCGCATCGTCGAACGAGTGGTCGATCATGTGCACGGCGGGGATCTCGTAGTCGAGGATCTTGTGCACCCGTTCGATTCGTTCCTCGAGCTTGTCGTCGTTGAGGTTCCGCCGGAGGCGACGGAACCCTTCCTCATCCCAGATCTCTCTCACGCGGATCCAATCGGGATCGCGCCGAGTCGCGGCGTTCGCGCGCCTGAACTCCTCCTCCTTGACGTTGAACACGACATCGATTCCTTCGTCGCCCGCAAGGCTCCGGGCGAGCGTAATTACCCGCTGCTGTCCATCGATGAGCCAACGGGTCCGCGCTCCTGAAGCTCGCCGGGGTTCCCTGCGTCGCGTCTTGACCTCGCCATCGCTCTCCCAGACCAGCAACGAGGAGACCGGGAATCCGTGGTAGAGGGAGTCGAGAAGCTTCGGCGCCTTGCTGGGCTTCCAGACGTACTCCCGCTGGAACTCGGGGATCACCAGCCGGCCCTGGCGGTAGTCCTCGATCAGGCCTCCGATCTTGTAGGGCTTGTGCTCGAGTCGATGTTCCCTCGGCCTCTCCAGGCTGCAGCCGCCTCTTGTATCAGATCGACGAGTGCCGAGCCATTCGACCGAAAAGGCGCAAGGCATGCGAGTGGCCGGAGGGAACGCGGGCCAGCTCGAAGGCCCGGCCGGAGGCGCGACCGCCCGGTCGTCGGGCTCACGTGTATGTTGGCGGGGCACTCGGCTCTGCACACCACGAGCAGCTACGCGATCTTCTCCCGGCCTCGGGGATCACCCAAAACCGGCCAGTCCTGACCCGCGTTCCGAGACGTTGAGCACGTAATCTGAAACGAAGGCCCCCTTTGCGAGGCTGGAGCTGCCTCGGCTGAACGTGGCGGGGGGGCCCGCGGGGGGGGCGAAGCCCACCCGCGTTCGATGACGAGCTCGCCGCTCGACGGAGAAAATAACGAAATCTGGACCCCGTCGCCGGCCGTTCGTACCTTCGGAGCCGAGCCGGGAGAGCCATGCGGACCTCGCCAGTCATTCCCCTCTCGATGTTCCTCGCCGCGTCCTCGTGCGGCGGCCCGACGAGGGTCGCCGCGGACTCCGCGGTGTCGCGACCCGAGCCGCAAGTGCCCGCCCCGCCGCGCTCCGTCCTCGACATCGAGCCGATCCTCGACGGCGCGTTCGCCGAGGGCGCCCGGTTCCATGCCGGCGGGTCCTGGGCGCTCGCCCGGGCGAAGCTCCTCGAGGCAGCGGCGGGCGAGCCGGCCTCCGACCGCGGCAGGTCGGCGCGGCTCGTGGCGGCCCTGTCGGCGGCGCGAGCTGGCGACCCCCGGTCGGCCATGACCGAGCTCGAGGCGCTCGCCGCCGAGTGGCCTCTCATCGAGCCCGTCGCGCTGGCGCACGCGGCCGCCGCCGCGCTCGACGCGGGCGACCCCGCGCGCGCCCAGGCCCTGGCAAGCCGCGTCCCGACCGACGGGGCCTGGGGCCAGATGGCCCGCTTCACGCTGGCGGACTCGGCCTTCGCTCGTGGCGACTGGGCACTGGCGGAGGCGCGATACGGCGAGATCCTCGCAGACTCCCGCAGCGGCCGCCGCCCGTACGCGCGCTATCGGCGCGGAGAGTCGATCGCCCGCCAGCTCGCGCCCGACGACCTGGCCCGCAGGGCGGAGGCGATCCGGGAGCTTCGCACCGTCTGGGTCACGGCGCCGACGACTCGCCTCGCACGCGATGCGGAGCAGAGGATCGCGAGCCTGTCGCGGCGCCTTCCCGCCCGCGAGAGGGCTCGGCTCGCCCCGACCGCCGACCAGCAGATCCGCCGCGCCAACGCGCTCGCGGACGCCCAGAGGAACGACGAGGCCGAGACGGCGTACTCCGCGGTCCTGCGGCGACTTCCGGCGCGATCGCCCGTCCGGTGCGACGTGAAGCTCCGCCTGGCGGAGTCGGTGATGCGCCAGCGCGACCGCAACCGCGCCGCTCCCCTCTTCGAGGAAGCTGCTCGCGCCTGCCGCGACAGGGAAGAAGAGGCGCGTGCGCTCTTTCTGGCCGGAAAGATGCTCGCGTCCTCGGCCAAGCACGACGAGGCCGCCCTGCGCTTCGGCGAGGTCGAGAGCCGACACCGCGACTCGAGGTTCGCTGACGATGCACGGCTGCAGGCGGCTCTCTCCGATCTCGCGATGGGCAGGATGGAGGCCTTCCGCCGCGGCCTCGAGAAGCTGCCGGCCGACTATCCGTCCGGCGACATGCGCGCGGAGGCGATGTGGCAGCTCGCGTGGCACGCATGGCGCGAGGGCGACCACGAAGCCGTCCTCGAATCGCTCGATGGGCTGGACCGGGTGTCGCCACGCGAAATCGGTTGGTACGCGGCGGGACGTTCTCCCTACTGGCGTGGTCGCGCCCTGGCGAAGCTGGGACGGATCGACGAGGCGCTCTCGAGCTGGAGGCGGGCGCTCACGGATGCGCCCCTCTCGTACTACATGCTGCTCTCGCTCGCGCGAATCTCGGAGCTCCGTCCCGCCGAGGCCTCGTCGCTGTGGGCCGGGCTCGCTTCCTCGAGCGGCCGGGCGGACGCGGGGCAGGTCCGCTCCGAGGAGCCTTCGCCGCCGCTCGGCGATCCCGAGGCGGGACTACCCGCGGAACCGGCGGCGGAGCTCGCCGCGAAGGACGGCTTCCGCCGAGCTCTCGTGCTCATGGCCGCCGGGCTCGGCGATCTCGCCGCCAGGGAGCTTCGCTCTCTCGGCCTCGATGGGCCCGGAGCGTCACCGGAGCACCTGTGGCTCGCGGCGTACCTCTTCGATCGCGCGGGCGACGCTTCGCGGGCGCACGAGATCCTGCGCCGGCGGCTCGCTCGGTTCGAGACGACGTACCCCAGGGGAGCGGCTCGGCGCGCGTGGCTGGTGGCCTACCCACGCGCCTTCGCGGACCTCGTCGCCCCGGCGGCCCGCGAGCAAGGCGTGCCGGAGGCGATGATCTACGCGATCGTTCGCGAGGAGAGCGGCTTCGATCCCGCCGTGGAGTCCTGGGCGAACGCCGTCGGCCTGACCCAGCTCATGCCGGGAACGGCCCGGCGCTTCGCCGCGCCGCTCGGCCTGACGGTCAACGCGGAGTCGCTCCGCGATCCCGGAACGAACTTGCGGATTGGCGTCGCGTTCATGGCCTTCCTGTGGAACCGATTCGCCCAGAGCCCCCTGCTGGTCCCCGGGGGCTACAACGCCGGCGAGGGTGCGGTGAAGCGCTGGCTCGACGGCGCGGCGGGCCCGGAGCTCGACGAGCTCGTCGAGTCGATCCCGTACGACCAGACCCGCGGCTACACGAAGCGCGTGGTCGAGTCGTACGGGCGTTATCTCGCCCTGTACGGCACCGCCCCTCCGATCCTCCCGTTGAGACTGCCCGCACCCGGTTAGCCACCCAGCGCGCGCCCGACGTGGCTTGCCTCGAGCTCGTCGCCGTCGCCGAGGTAGAGGAGGAGCGCACGCTCGAGGACGGCCTCGAGCTCGCGGAAGTTGCCGGGCCAGGAGTGCGCGCACAGCGCCTCGATCGCCCCGGGCGTCACGGCGATCGTCGCATCGCCGGTACGATCGCCCGCGACCTCGAGGGTCCTCGGATCGCCGTGCCGGCCGAGGACTCGGTTGCCGATCCAGATCACGGTCCGGCGAACGTCGCCGGGACGCTCGCGCAACGGCGGGAGCGCGAGGACGATGCGTGCAATCCGATGGTACAGGTCGTGACGGAATCGGCGCTCCTGCACCATCGCGCCGAGATCGCGCTCGGTGCAGGCGACGACCGTCGGTCCGCCCTGTGCGCCGGGCCTGGCGCGCAGTAGCTCGGCGAGGCGGAACTGCACCTCGCCCGGCAGATCCGCGACCTCGTCGAAGAAGAGCGTTCCGCCTTCGGCGCGGTCGACCAGGGCTTTCTTCGGGCGGGATCCCGCCCCGAACAGCTCGGCCAGAGCGCGGTCCGCGCGGCCGACCGCGTGGACCTCGACGAAAGGCGCCCTCGAGCCGTGCATCAGCGCATGGAGAGCGCGCGCGAGCCCTTCCTTGCCCGTTCCGGCCTCGCCTCTGAGCAGGACGTTCGTGCGATACGGACGGCCGCCGAGCCTCTCGATCACGTCCAGGACGTTCGCCAGGTCGGGGTGCGAGGAGTCGCAGCGGAGGATGGTGCGGATCCACCGGGAAGCGCCGCTCACGGCTCCCTCGTGCCGGGCCGGCACGGCACCCCTCCGACCGGCCCTCTTCACTCGTCGTCCTCGTGACGAAGCGATCGCTCGAGCTGCTCGAGGAGCCTGCGGGTCTGGCGCGAGACCCGGCGCGGGATCTCGACCCTGACGACCGCGATCAGATCGCCTCGACCTCCGCCGTCGAGGCGAGGTGCGCCGCGGCGGCGCATCACCTTCGCCTCCCCGGGCTGCGTACCAGCGGGGATCTGGAGCCGCCAGCACTCCGCGTCGAAGGTCTCGATCTCGACCTCGCCGCCGAGGGCCGCGGTCGTGAGCGACACGGGCACGTCGATGTACAGGTCGGCGCCGTCGCGTCGCCAGATCTCGTCCGGCTCGACCCGGACGTCGACGTAGAGGTTCCCCGGAGGAGCGCCCTTCTGGCCCGGCTCGCCCTGGCCCGCCACCCTGACCCGCATGCCGTCGTCGATCCCGGCGGGGAACGTGACCGTGACCTTCGCGACCTCGGTACGCTCGCCCTCGCCGCCACAGTCCTCGCAGACGGTCTTGACCAGCGTTCCGCGGCCCCGGCAGCGCCCGCAGGTCGTCGTGAACATGATTGGCCCGCGCGCGGCGGTCACCTGACCCCTGCCGTGGCAGCTCCCGCAGGGCTCGGGGCTCGTTCCGGGCCGCGCGCCGCTCCCGGCGCAGGTCCGGCAGGCCACGACCCGCTCGACGACGACCTCGCGCTTGACGCCGACGATGGCCTCGCGAAACGAGAGGACGATGGTCGTGCGCAGGTCCCGGCCCGGTTGCGGACCGTCTCGACGCCGTCCGCCGCCCCCGAAGAAGTCACCGAAGAGGTCCTGGAAATGGGTGAAGATGTCGGCGACCGAGGCGGGGCTGAACCCTACGCCTCGCAGGCCTTCGGCGCCGAACCGATCGTACACCCCGCGTTTTCCCGGGTCGGAGAGGACCTCGTACGCCTCCGATGCCTCCTTGAAGAGCTCCTCCGCTGAGGCGTCACCGGGGTTTCTGTCGGGGTGGTACTTCAGGGCGAGCTGCCTGTACGCCTTCTTGATGACGTCCACACCGGCATCTCGCTCGACACCCAGGATCTCGTAGTAGTCTCGGTCGGGCACGGCAGGAATTCGACAACCAATCTATTCTCGCCCCCGGACCACGGCAAGGGGCAGCGGAGAAACGAGAGCATGGCCGAATCGAGCGCGGTGCTTACGCCCCGGGCGGATCCGCAGCCCGGGGCCCCCAGCGAGCGAAGCTCGTCTGGGGTGGAGCCAACGGAAGGGGCTCAGATGGTCGAGCTCGAGAGCGTCAGCCGGGTCTACTCCCAGGGCGGACAGGCTGTTCACGCGCTCCGCGAGGTGTCTCTGCGGGTTCCCCGTGGCCAGCTCCTCGCGGTGACCGGCCCCTCCGGCTCGGGCAAGAGCACGCTCCTCAACGTCATCGGAGCCCTCGATCGCCCCAGCTCCGGCATGGTGCGAGTCGACGGGCGGGAGCTGCAACGGATGTCCGAGGACGAGCAGACCACGCTCAGGCGCGACCGGATCGGCTTCGTCTTCCAGTTCTTCAACCTGCTTCCGACGATGAGCTCGATCGAGAACGTGATGCTCCCGGCCCTCCTGGCCGGAAAGCGCCCCGGCGAAGTGCGCGCGAGGGCCTCGAGCCTCCTCGAGCGGGTGGGTCTGGCGCACCGGCGCGATGCCCGCCCGGACACGCTCTCGGGCGGCGAGATGCAGCGGGTCGCTGTGGCGCGCGCACTGATCATGGATCCGCCCCTCCTGCTCGCGGACGAGCCCACCGGGAACCTCGACGCCGCGAGCAGCTCGGAGGTGCTGCGCCTCCTTCGGGAGGCCACGGACAAGGGCGCGCGGACGGTGCTCGTCGTGACGCACGATCCGCGGGTGGCCGCGCTCGCCGACCGGCTGGTCCGGCTGCAGGACGGCGCGGTGGAAGAGGACCGGCTGCAGAAACCAGAGGGCTAAGGCACGTCGACCCTGAGCGCCGTGTGGCGCGCGAGGACGTCGAAGTCCGCGTCGGCGTGGAGCACCGGAACGTCCTCGCGGATTGCAACCGCCGCGATCAGACAATCGATGAGCTTGCGTACCGTCTCGCCGTTGCGACGGCAGGTCCGGTAGAGAGCGGCGGCCGCCTCGTAATCGGCCGGCCCGGTCGGCAAGAGCGAGGCACGGGCGAGCAGGCGTCGGAGCACGTTCAGGTGTGGCTCGTCGCGCGCCCCAGCCAGTACCTCCATCCTGACCGGGTCGCAGGTTGCGATGCGGCGCGCGACGAGATGGTCGACGCGCTCGCACACCGCGCTGCCGGTGTCGCGGAGGAACTCGACCCAGGCCGACGTATCGACGAGGATCATCCGACGCGGCTCTCCCGCATGCGGCCGAGGTCGCCGTCCCAGCCGGAGCCGCGCAACTTTCGGGCCTGCTCGGCGCTCAACGGCTCGGCGGCCAATGTCCGCAGCGCGAAGTTGACCGCCTCGCGCTTGGTCGCAAACCCGTACCGGTCCATCACGACCCGGCACGCTTTTTCGTCCACATCTATGTTGGTGCGCGCCATGCACAAAGCATACACCACTGACAGCAGCCGTTCGAGCGCTCGTTCCTCGGCTCCGCCTGGGCGCTCGGCGTCAGCGTCGGCGCGATCGCCGGGTGCCGTCGACGCACTCGGGCCTGTCCTCGGGCGCGCAGGCGACGCGGATGTGGAAGTGGTTGTCGTGGGGGAAGGCGCCCCTCGGTTGGGTCAGGATCGCCTCGGCGCGCTCGATCCTGCCGGGCCGGGCGCCGGCGGCGCGTGCCTCGGCGACGAGCAGCGCCTTCAGGTGCTCGGCGACGAAGACGTGAGTGACGGTCGTCCGGCGGTCGGCCACGAGCGCCTCGACGAACGTCCAGTTGCGCGCGGCGTCGAAGACCAGGCTCCCGTCGGCCGAGCGACCGACGATCATCTTGACGAAGCGGGGCGGCCTCGCGTCGGCGCCCCCGGCGTCGCGGAGGTAGAAAGCCACGTCCGCGTCGCGTCCGCTCTCGTGCGACGCGTGCATGTGGACGTCCCCGCCCCCCCTCGCGCTCAGGTCGGCGACTCGCAGCGTCGACCCAGGGTGCTTGTCCGCGACGGCCCCGGCAGCCCGCGTCAGGACGCCGACCAGCTCCTCGGTCCCGAACCTTCGTCCACGGGGCGCCGCGTGGGGAAGGATCTCGATGAAAGGGGTCTCGCGGAGCCTGCGCCCGTGCAGGAGCCGTCCGTCCTGGGGCGAGCCGACCGAGCGTGCCTGCCGGACCCCCGGCGCGCGCCGCTCGTCCGAGAAGGCGAGGCCTGCCAGCCCCACGACGAGCGCGATCGCCGCGATCCAGCGCACGGCTGCACCGTAACAGGCCGCTCGTCCCGGGGCGAGTTTCCCGCGCAGACTCGCCCCGGGACGGGGCGAGTTTCCCGCGCAAACCAGGGGAGGGACGTGTTCGAGATACCGCGCCCGGTCAGGGCGCCTTCCTTGCACGTCCCCAAGCCGGCGTGGGCCCTGCGGGTGGTTTGGCGCATGGTCCGGCTTGGGAACCCCCCTCCCATGATAGAATTCCCGAGGATTGCCGCTCCCGGAACGCTACGTCGAGTTCCTCAGGTCGGTCACCCAGAAGATCTACGAGGCCCAGAAGCCCGTCCGCATCATGAGGAGCATCGCGTGGCCGGCGGCGGTCGGTCGCGAGTTCTTCGAGCGCGGCGCCACCGAGCTCCCGCGCCCTTCCTACCAGGTGGGGTTCGACGTGGACGCCGTCGTCGGGACTTTTGGCGAGATTCGCCGCGAGCTCGAGGCGACGAACGAGCTCGAGCGCTTCCTGCGCGACACCTGCGACTCGTACTCGGTTGCCGCGCGGATGCTGGGCGCGATGGGGACGCCGGACTTCTACCGGCTCTCCTGCGAGCTGTACGGCAGGCCGACGAGCCCCACCTGTGACGGCAAGACGACCAACCTCGCGCTCGCCCGGCACTTCGACGAGATGATCACCCGCTACGCGGACAAGGGGCACGGCGGGATCGGGGCGTCCGAGCCCACGCCCTTGACGGCCGAGGACGTCGCGGAGGAGCTGGGACGGCGCTTTCGCGCCTTCTTCGACGGTCACGAGATCCGCGTCGAGGTCGACGACGAGATCGCCGCGAACGCGGTCGCGGGCGCCGACGTGGTCCGCATCAAGAAGGGCGCGCGCTTCAGCGAGCGCGACGTGCTGCAGCTCGAGCACCACGAGGGAAAGGTCCACGTCGCCACGACCCTGAACGGCCGGTCGCAGCCGGTGCTGTCGCTTCTCGGCCTGGGCGCGCCGAGGACGACCAACACGCAGGAGGGGCTCGCGATCTTCACCGAGTTCATCTCGCAGGCCGTGGACCTCGAGCGCGTGCGACGGCTCACCGACCGCATCCTCGCGATCGAGATGAGCGAGGGCGGAGCCGACTTTCTAGACCTCTACCGCTTCTTCATCGATCACGGTCACTCGGAGGACCAGGCCTTCGACTGCGCGCGCCGGGTCGTGCGGGGAGGCCTCGTCGAGGGCGGCGCGCCGTTCACGAAGGACGTCTGCTACCTGGACGGGCTCCTCAAGGTGTCGAACTTCCTCCGCGTGGCGATCACGAAGGGTCACCCCGAGTACGTGCGGCTCCTGTTCGTCGGCAAGCTCGACCTCGACGACATCCCGCTCATCGCGCACCTGGTGCGCGAGGGCATCGTCCAGATGCCGCGCCACGTGCCGGGATGGGCGCACGACCTCACGTTCCTCACGGCGTACATGAGCTACTCGGCGTTCCTGAACGAGACCGACCTGACCGCCGAGTACCGCTACTACGACGAGATCATCGAGCGCGCCGCCGCCTGGCCCTGAGCGCTTCGGGCATCGTGATCGTGATGCCGCGCCGCGCGAGTTCGCCAGCGCGCATACCTTGCACGTCCCCGAGCGAACTCGCGCACGATGGTCGCGCGGGCGGCCTGCAGCCCGATCGGCTTGGGAACCGCCGTCTTCGCGGGCTGTCTGTAGAGGCGACACGGCGCGCGACCCGGGCTCTCGGGGAGACGGCGCCAGTCGGTGAGCCATCAACGGAGCGCGGGCGTCGGTGACGCCACGCGCCTCGAAAGGAGCGTGTGTCGTGGCCGAAACCAACGAGAACCTGGTGCTTTCCGCGGACGAGCGCGCAACCGAGGTGATCCTCCTCTGGGGCGGGGCCGCCCAGCGGTCGGACCTCTTCCGCGGGTCGTTCAGCGTCCGGGTGGGCGAAGAGCCCGACTCGGATTACGCCCTACCGCTCGGCGACGGCGGCGGTTTCACGATGCTCGAGTCGGACGGGAACGAGCTCCTGGTGACGGTTCCCGGCCGCGCGGTCGGGGCCTTCGCCACGGCGACGGGCCGGGTCGAGATCGCGGACCTGCCCGTCGACGGCGAGGGCATGAGGCATTGCCGCGTACCCCTCGAGGCGCAGGGCCTCTTGAAGGTGGCGGGCTTCGAGTTCCTGGTGCGCGGAGTCACGGCGCCCCAGAAGGTCGCCGCCGCCGCACCGCTCCGGCTCCGCTGGCGCGACCATCGAGTCACCGTGGCGAGCGTCGGCGCGCATCTCGCGTTCGTCTCGGCGATGCTGCTCGTTCCGCCAGGCGCGCTTTCCCTCTCGCTGGATCGCGACCAGATGCGCAGCCGCTACATCGACGCCTCGGTCGCGCCCGACGCGCGACCGGAGGAGCTGCCCGAGTGGATGCAGCCCGGACCGCAGCAGGGCGGCATGGAAGGACAGCCGTCGCAGGGCGACGAGGGCAAGGCGGGCGATCCCGACGCGCCGCGAGTCGAGCGCCGGATGCAGGTGCGCGGCCGGCCCGACAACCCCCAGCCGCGCGTCCCGGCCATCGGCGCGGACCAGGTCCGCACCGCGGGCATCCTCGGCGTCATCCGGCAGAGCTCATCGCCGATGGGCCTCCTCTACGGCGCGCCCGGCGCCGAGGGCGCCGACCAGCAGACGATCTGGGGCAACCTCATGGGCCAGGAGCCCGGCCCCGCCTTCGGGTCCTGGGGCCTCGGCATGAACGGCACCGGCCGCGGCGGCTGCCCGATCGGAGCCGTCTGCACGGCGCTGGGCACGGCCGGGATGGGCAACGGCGGCCGCCTCGGAACCTTCGGCGGCTGCAGCCCCGAGCGCTTCGCCTCGCTGACCCGCGAGGTCGGTCGAGCGCGCGCCATGGAGATGTGCAGCGGCGGGAATGGTCCCCCCGGCATCGGCGGCCCCGACGGTCGCGGCCGCCCGCCCGCCGACCACACTCCGCAGGTCACCGGCCGCGTGGAGAACGTCGGCCCCGGCGGACTGTCGCGCGAGGACATCCGCCGCGTCGTCCGGCTCCACATGGCCGAGGTGCGCTACTGCTACGAGCAGGGGCTGCGCGCGAGGCCCGACCTCGCCGGACGCGTGGCCGTCCACTTCGTCGTCGGAGCGCAGGGCCGCGTCCTGACGAGCGGCGTGTCGAGCTCCACGCTGGGCGACGCGAGCGTGGGCTCCTGCGTCTCCCACGCGGTCCAGCGATGGTCGTTCCCCGCGATCCCGACCGGGGGCGTCACGAGCGTCAACTACCCCTTCACGTTCACGCCCGCCGAAGGGCGGGAGTAGCCGTCACGAGTCGTCGCCGCCCTCCGCCTCGAGCACGCGCCGGAGAGCGGCCACGAGAGTCGGTACGTCGTCCCGCGCGGTCTGCCATACGATCTCTACATTGGTCGCGAAATACGCGTGCACGAGGAAGTTCCGCATCCGCCGGGCGCCGACCCAGTCTACGCCGGGATGCCGCAACCTCAGCTCCTCCGGCACCTGGCTCACCGCCTCGCCGATCACCGTGAGCTGATAGAGGACCGCCGACACCGTTCGCTTGTCGCCCGCGAAGCTCTGCCCATCGAGCCCCGCGATGAAGCCCGCGATTTCGCCGCCCGCGTCGATGACATCCTGAAGCCGAAGCCGCCAGCCTCTAGTGGGCACGAACTGCCTCGCGAAGCACCCTCTCACGAACACCCGGGCGAAGGCTCCCCTCCACGGCCAGGTCTACGCGGCGCCGGAGCCATTGCTCCAGGTTCTCCTGAAGGCGGCCGAGGGCGAAGAACCCAACCGGTCGGTCGAACTCGACGAGGATGTCTATGTCGCTCTGGGGGCCCGCCTCGTCCCGGGCAACGGATCCGAACAGAGAGAGCGAATGAACGCCCGCAGCCGCCAGCTCGGCCCTGTGAGCAGCGAGGATGTGCAGAACTTCGTCTCGCCTCACGCGGGGAAGTCTAGCACCAGGAGACTTCGTCAGTCCCGCGCCGCGGCCGCAGGAGCCCCCGGAGTCGGCCGCTGGCGACTTGACGGTCCCGTTACCGCCGGTAGCGCTCTCGCGCCATGATCGTCCACCACGGCTCGGGGCCCGCGGGCTCGGGCGCCGGCATGTCAGGCGGCAAGGGAGGTGGCGGGGGAGGCAGAGCGTAGACCGAATCGAGCGGCGACACGCCCACCGCCCGCAGGACGACCCGTGTGGGTTCCGAACGATCGACTCGCGGTGCGAGCGGCTCGAAGTTTGCGGGCCCCTCGTCGACGGCGAAGAAATCCCCCAGGCCGCCACCGCGCGGAACCTCGAGCCTGGCGAGATAACGGAATCCGGCGCGCGGCGGGTTGAGGTAACGCGCGGTCCAGGGATCTCGCTCGGTCCATCTCACCGTGGGTAGGGACGCCCGCCGCACTCGAACTTCGGGCGACAAGAGGAGCGTAATCGCGTCCGCGCGTCTCAGGGGCCGGACTCGCACGTCCAGGAGCGCGTAGCCGGGGCTTCGCGCGAGACTGGCCTGCACGTGGGGTGGGATCGTGATGCCTCCGGGTGCGGCGAGGGCGCTGTTGCCCAGACCGCGCGCGAACCACGGAAGGCTGGCCGGCCGGCCGGCTACGGGTGCGCCGCCGCGCACGGCGAACAGCGATCGATTCGGGTAGACGGTCACCGCCGTGACCTCGACGCTGCGCGGCGACGACCGGGTCGCCGTCGGCTCCGTGGCGGTCCAGACGCCCAGCGACGCCGTGATCAGAGCGACCAGCGTGAGCTGTCCGGCGCCGGGTCGCAGCACGCTCGCCGTGGCCATGGCCGCGACCTGCGGTGCGAGCGGCAGCGCCAGGAGCGCGATCGCGGTCGCCAGCGCCGGCGAGGAGATCGACTCGCTGGCGCCGAAGAGCGTGACGAGATGCTCGGCCGGCGCGATCCAGAACGACATCGCGCCGGAGGCGGCGACGACCGCCCCGGCGAGCCTCTGCCCGCGCGTCGCGCCCGCCGAGGACATCGCGAGCCCGACCGCGGCGAACGCGAGCGGCCCGTAGAAGAGATGCGCCGCGAGCGGGACCGCGATCCTGGCGGCGATCGAACCGACCGCGAGGACGAGCACGGCAAGCCCGAGGAGCGGTAGCGGACTCGACAGACCGATCGCCAGGCGCCTGGCCGGGCTCAGGACACCGATCCGCTGCCAGACGAGCAGCCAGAGGATGCCCGAGAACGCCATCGTCGCCAGGTGCCCCGACCCGATCCCGGATCCGCGGACCGCCCGGATGATCTCGCTCGCCGACGCCATCGCCGCGATCGCCCCCGCGAAGGCGATGAGAAGCCAGGGAACCGCGGGGAGGAGCGCGCCGATCGATCGGCGCGCGCGAAGCAGCACGACGAGCGCGACGACGAGCGTGAGCCACGCCATCGCGGAGGAGGTTCTTGCGCCGAGAGGGACCACGATGTGCAGCGGTAGGTCCAGGAACGCCGGTGCCGGAGCGCGCCGATCCTCGAGAGAGCTCCGGTCGAGCGCCCGCACGAGGTCGAGCACCTGCTGGCCGAGCTCGCGGGTGGGCCTGGCACCGCCGACCCGATCCTGTGGGCTCCCAGCCGCGGCCGCCGGCCGCATGGTGCCGAGGACGACGGCGGGCCACGGGCTCGATACGGGAAGGCCGGTGTCGCCCGGGCCCAGGAGGCGGTGAAGGTGGGACCCGCCTTCGGGCGCCGCCGCCCACCGAGCGTAGGCGTCGACCGCCGGGCCAGCGCCGCGCGACGCCCAGAGCAGGAGCGCCGGGCCCGCGCCCCGCACGGCGAGGTGGAGCTGGACGCGAACCCGCTGGCTGCGGCTCGATCGAACGAAGGCCCGCTGCCCGAGCTGGCCCTCGCTCCCCTCGGTCGCCAGGAGGAGGACGTCGTGCCGGGGCTTGCCCCCGGCCCGGAGCGCCCGCGCGATCTCGATGAGGACGGCGGCGCCGTACGCGCCGGGAGCGTCGGGGCCATCAGGCGAGCCGTCGTATCGCGCGCTGACGAGCGTCGCGCCCGGGCGGCGCCCCCTCACGAGGGCGACGACGTTCTTGCCCTCGCCGACGAGGCCCATGCGCGCGTGCTTCTGCTTCCACCCCTCGATCTCGACCTCGGCGCCGGCCCTCCTCAGCTCGGCGGCCAGGAGCTCACGGGCTCGCGCGGCGGCGTCGCTCCCGGTTGGCCTCGGACCGAAGCCGCGGATGGCGCGAGCGTCCTCGATGGCTCGCCTCGCGAGGAACCTGGTGCCCGGCTCGGCCGGAACGCCGTCGATCTGGGGCTGGCACCCCTGGGCGGCGAGGAGGAGGAGCGCCAGAAGTCTTCGTGAGCCGTACGTGCCTGCCAATTACGCCAACGCGGCGGGCGGCGTCAAAGCGGCAGTTCGGAGCCGGGCCTGCTCGGGGAAGGAACGCCCCGCGCTCTACGAACCATGGGGAGGAAGCGCGAGGACGCGGCTCCTCCCTTCTGCGCGGTTGTAGGCGGTGTAGGCGGAGAGCACATGACAGACCCAACCCAGAAGCCCGCCGGTGCCGACCCAGAAGCCCGGCGTGACGATCAGCCAGAACAGGCCGCGCAGGAAGTCGCCGTTGTAGATCTGCCCCACTCCCGGGACGAAGAAGCTCAGCACCGCTGCGAGCCCAGAGTTCTTCACGCGCTCCTCCCGGCCCCGCGCGATCGGGGCCTGTCGTCCAGTGAATGCCAGTCTGCGTGGGGTCGACCCACCCGAGTGCAAGAGCATAGCGTGTGCAGTGAGGTTGGCAACGAACGGGCGCGCGGACCCGGAGGCACCTTGTCCCACATGAAACGATTTCAAGGAATCCGCAGTCAGTTGGCACACGATGCGCCGGAGGACATCCTCCGACATCGGCGGATCGCCCGCGAAATGCGGGCGAACGTCACGTCTCTGACGCTACAGATCCGAACAGTGTGGGGGAATGTTTCTTGCTCGCAATAGGGGGGGAGGGTTGCATGCACCGATCTGCGTTGCTCTTCGCCGTGCTGCTGTTCCCTGCCGCGTCGACCGCGCACCACACGCAGGAGGTGCCCGGTCGAGGACGCGTCGTCGCGCGGGAGCTCATCGTGCGGGTGCGTCCGGGCACCACCACGGCCGAGCTGCGCGCGCTCGAAGCTCGCACCGGCGTGACGATCCTCGAGGAGAGCACGGCGACGGGCGCGCTCCTCGTGCAGCCGCCCCAGGACGGGACGCTCAGCGGGTCGCTCGACCGCCTGGCGCACGACCCCGCCGTCGCCGACGTCGCCTTCAACTCGATCGCGCGCGCCGCGAGCCCCGACGACCCGTACTTCTATCTGCAATGGAACCTCGAAGCGGTCGGCGCCTATGAGAACGACACGACGCCCGACGCGACGAACGTGACCGTCGCGGTGGTCGACACGGGCATCGCGCAGGACGCGCCGGACCTTTGGAACGTCCCCTTCTCGCCGGAGGGCTACGACTTCGTCAACCACGACGCCGACCCGACCGACGACCACCAGCACGGCACCCACCTCGCCGGGATCATCGCCCAGGCCACCGACAACAGCCTCGGGACGGCCGGACTCGCAGTCGGAGCGACGCTCGTGTCGATCAAGGTGCTGGACGCGGGGGCCACCGGCGACGAGTACACGATCATGGAGGGCATCGCCGGCGCGGTCGCCGCGGGCGCCGAGGTCATCAACCTCTCGTTCGAGTTCGGGCCCGGCTACGTCCCCTCGCGCGCGATGGAGGACACGGTCCGGGACGCCCTCGACGCCGGCGCGGTCCTGGTCGGCGCGGCCGGCAACGGCGGGACCGACGTCGTCTCCTACCCCGCCGCCTTCCGGGGCGTCATCGCCGTTGGCGCCGCATCTCTCCAGGACGCGAACGGCACGATCGGCCGCGCGCCATACTCGAACTACGGCCCCGAGCTCGACGTGCTCGCGCCCGGCGGCGACCTCGACCTCGACACGAACGGCGACGGCATCCCCGAGGGCATCCTGGCCGAGACCTTCGATCCGGCCGACCCCGGCACCTTCGAGCCGTATCTCCTCGAGGGCACGAGCGGCGCCGCCGCGCACGTCACCGCGACCGCGGCGCTCCTCATCGCCGGCGGCACCCCGAGCTCCGACGTCCAGGACGCCATCACCGCGACCGCGACCGACCTGGGCGAGCCCGGCTACGACATCGACACGGGCGCCGGCATGGTCGAGGTCACGCCCGGCGAGATCCCGCCGCCCAAGATCGTCATCCCGAACGCGGAGGTTCTCGTGGCCCGCGAGCGGGACAACTGCTCGGTCCGCGCCAACGCCACCGTGGTCATCCGCGACCAGCTCGGCGAGCCGATCGAGGGCGCCCTCGTCTACGGCCGGTGGGGCGGCAGCGTCTCGCAGACGCCCAGCCCGCTCGGCACCAACCCGGACGGCGAGGTTACCTTCACGTCGCCCGGCCTGACGTTCGAGCCGGACCGCCGCCGCAACCGCTGCAGCGACGACGTCGACCGCGGCACGCTCTTCATGTTCGCGGTGAACACGGTCGCCGCGCCCGACGGCTCGACCGCCCACCCGGGCGGCAAGAACCCCGACGGCTGGTACCTCGCCTGGCTCCTGCCGGAGCGAGGCACGAGGCTTCGCGGCGCCGGCCTGGTCCTGCCCCCGACTGGCCTCGACTACGTCGACCGCCGTCCTCGCGGCACTCCCCGCCAGATGGACGCCGCCCTCCTCGAGCCCTTCGGCCTCGTCTTCGGAAGCGGCGGCCGCCGCGAGCACAACGACTTCGGCCCGATCCGCGGCGCCGTCATCGACCCCTACACGGGCTGGGTCCTCGCCGTCCACGACCTCGACGACGCGGAGGGCGTCGTCTTCGCCGGCGGCGGCAACCCCGATCCGGGGGATGATCCGATCGTGGAAGAGCTCGATGCGGAGTGGGAGGCCTTCTCGACGGGCGTCGCGGTCTTCTCGCACTCCGCGCTCCGCTGGGCCGGCGGCGGCAACCCCGACCCCGGGGACATGCCGGGAGCGCTCTCGGTCGTGCCCGACGCTCCCGTGATGCTCCGGGCACTGGAGGACGGCCGCCTCGGACTGCCGCCGCCACCGCCCGCCACGGACGCGGCGCGCCTCGTCCGCCTCTCGCTTTACCTGCAGTAGCGATCGGCAGACATCCTCTCGAGAGCTACTCGCGAACGCCGACGAGGATCACGTACGCGAGCTGCTCGAGGGACCCGCGGTGGCACTTCTTGGCGAGCGATCGCGCGTGGACGTTCACTGTCTCGACGTCGATCTCGAGCCTCTCCGCGTGCGCGCAGCTTGACGACTCCTGCGCCTGGGCGTCGCGAAGCGAAAGGAGCCCTCCGTCATCGTCGGAGCCGCCGGAACGCCCGGCCCGGGTGCCGCACGCAATCACGAACGCCACACCCGCCAGGAAACCGGCGATCACCGTGGCCATTGCCTTCCCATGTGATGCTGGCCGCATCGAGGTCCTCCATTCCGGGGCCTTGCCCCTCCTTATTCGCGCGCCGCGCCCGCACGTGTGTCCCGCGGGCCCCGGCCCTCCGGGTGTACCTTCACCGCAACACCTCGCCGCGGCCGTCGTCAAGGATTAGTTAGGCGACGAGGTGGTTGGGTGTGCGCGACGGCTTCAGCCCGCTGCGGCGGGGGCGGGGGCTTCGCTCGCGGGGATCTGGACGACGAAGGTCGTGCCGCGGCCGCGCTTGCTCTCGACCCAGATCCGGCCGCGGTGGTGCTTCACGATGGTCTGGCAGATGTGCAGGCCCAGGCCCGTGCCCTCGCGGTTCTTCGACGAGCTTCCGCGGACGAAGGGCTCGAAGACCGTACCGACCTCGCTCGAGGGGATCCCGGGGCCCTGGTCGCTGACCCGGATCTCCACGCCGAGGCGATCGCCGGGGAGGTTCGTGGCGGCGGCGCTGACTGTGACCCGCGTGCCGGGCTCGGAGTAGGCGATCGCGTTCGAGACGAGGTTGGTGAGGACCTGCACGATCCGGTCGCGATCCGCCTGCACGGTCGGCAGGCCCGCGGGAACGTCGGCGACCACCTCGATGCGGCGGGCGGTGGCGAGCGGCTGGAGCATCGCGGTCGTGTCGGCGATGAGCGGCCCGACGGCGAGGTCGGCGATCCGCCAGCGTACGCGGCCCGAGCCCAGTCGAGACAGATCGAGGACGTGCTGGATCATCCGGTTCATGCGGGCGCACTGCTCCCCGATCGTGCCGGCGTACTCGGTGCGCCTCTCGGACGGGATGGCGTCGCCGAGCTTGATCAGCTCGTTGAAGCCCATGATCGCGGTGAGCGGCGTCCTCAGCTCGTGGGCGAGGATGCCGATGAGCTCGTTCTTGCCCTTCAAGTCCTCGTACAGACGCGCCGTCTCGATCGCGACGGCGGCCTGCGAGGCCAGCGCCTCCAGCATCGCGAGGTCGGTCTGGAAGAAGTGGTCGGCAACCCTCTGGCTGTCGATGTAGATGATGCCGACGACCTTGCCGCCTGCGCGCAGCGGCACGCACATCATCGATCGGAGGCCGAGCTCGACGACGCTGCGGCGCGAGCGGAAGCGGACGTCGTCCGCGACGTCGGTGACGCTGATCGCCTTGCCGGTCCTGGCCACGCGGTCGATGAGCCCGCGGCTCACGCGGAACTCGCTCCCCTCGAGTGTCCCCTGGTCGATGTTGCGCGCGACGCGGAAGCGGTGCTCGCCGTCGTCGCCGAGCAGGATCAGGAAGCCGCGCTCCGCACCCGAGACCGCGAGCACGTGGTCCATCACCTTCTCGAGGACGAGCGGCAGGTCGAGGACGCCGCCCAGGGCCCGCGAAGCGTCGAGGAGGATCTGCAGGTTCTTGACGGAGTGGCGGAGCGTGAGGGGGTCCTCGCCGAGGTCGCGGAGCACGCGGTCCGCGTGAGCAAGGTCTGCCTTCGCGCCGAGCTCATCGAAGATCTTCCTCGCGGCCGTCGCGACCTGCTCCGCGGCCCCGACGTCTCCCTGGGCTCGCAGGATCCGGGCTCGCTCCAGCTCGGCCCGGGCGTACTCGAGCGGTGTCTGGGCTTGAGCGAGGCTGTTGCGCGCCTCGTTGATCAGCGCCGAGGCTCGCTGCAGATCGCCCTCGAGCCTGCAGACGCGGGCCAGGAGAACCAGGAGGTTCCGTCGCACGTCCGCGGCCTTGCGCTCCTCTGCGTTGCGGAGAGCCTCCTCGCAGATCCGGTGGCCCTGGTCGAGCTCTCCCCCTTCGACCGCGGCTTCGGCAAGCGCGACGTCGATGTCCAGCAGGAGCCCACCTGCGTCGATCGACGACGCGACCTCGCGCGCCTCGGCGAGCTGGCTGCGTGCGCTGCCCAGATCCGACTGAGCCAGCGCGACGACCGCCGAGTGGCGAAGGCCGTTGGCCAGCAGCCACTTCAGCCCCCACCTCTTCGCGAGGCTCACGTGCCTCGCGCCGAGGATGGCCGCGCGGCCGAGGTCCCCTCGGCACAACGCCAGAAGGCTCTGGTTTCCAAGGGCGGCCACGCGACCCCAGCGGTTTCCGAACATCTCGGCCGCGAGACCGTACGCCCCGAACACGTCCGAGGCATCCGTCCACCTCCCCAGGTAGAGCGCCGCCAGGCCCATGTTGTTCTGGGCCCGAGCCGCCAAGGTGACGGCGCCCAGTCTGTCCGCCGTTCGAGCGGCGGAGCGTGCCGCCGCCAGCGACCGGCCATACTGGCCGAGGAACGAGTAGGACATGCTGAGGCTCGTGAGTGCGGCAACGTGCCCCGCCTCGTTCCCGTCGCGCCGTGCCCGTCGGGCCGCGGCACGCAGCGCACAGACCGCGCCCTGAGGATCACCCTTGAGCGCGAGGACCGCGCCGCGCAGCCGCTCGACCGTGGCCGCCAGATCGAGACGGCCGAGCGAGGCGGCGAGCTGCGCCGCGGTGTTGCATGCCGCGAGGGCCTCCTCGAGGTGGCCGCAGCGGTAGGTGGAGCGGATGGAGACCTCGAGCAGCTCGAGGCGCTCCACGCTCGCGGCCTCGCCCTCGGCCGCGCGTGCCTCGTCGGCCTCGGCACGGGCGCGCCGCGGGTCGCCGCCCAGGAGGTGCGCCTCGGCGCGCTTCCGCCTGAGCCGCAGCGCCGCCCCGGCCGGCGCCGACTCGGCGGCAGCCTGCACGTGCGCGAGGGCGACGTCCGCCTTTCCGGCCACGAGCGCGAGATCCGCGATCTTCTCGTTCAGGGAGAAGGCCGTGTCGCGGTCGGGGTCGAGCGTCAGGGCGCCGCGGTACCACTCGATGGCGCGGTCCAGGGCGGAGGCGCGCTCGGCCTCGCGGGCCGCGTCCATGACGAGGCCTCTGCCGAGCTCGACGTTGCGCGAGCGCAGGGCGTGCAGCGCCAGCTCGTCGAGGGCCGTCGGCTCGCCGCGCGCCCGGCGCTCGAGGAGGATCTCGAGGGCGCGGGCGTGGACGCGGACGCGGCCTTCGGCCGGGGTGCGCTCGTACAGGAGCTCGCGGACCAGGCTCTGGGCGAAGCGGTAGCCTCTCGCGCCCTCCGCGACGAGCAGCCGGCGCGCGACGAGGTCGCCGAGCGCTGCCTCGACGCGGTCCTGCGTGATGTTCGCGACTCGCGCGACGAGATCGGCGTCGAAGCGCTCGCCGATGATGCTCGCGGCGACGAGGATGCGGCGCGGGACGCGATCGAGCCGGTCCAGGCGGGCCGCGACGGCCTCCTGCACGCTCAGGCTCTGCGGCTGGGAGCGGCGGATGATGTCGCCGCGCATCACCCACGATCCGCGGGCACGGATCAGCCCGCCGGAGTCGACCCACGTGCGCAGCACTTCTTCGGCGAGGAGCGGGTTTCCGCCCGACGCGCGGAAGACCCCCTCGGACAGGTCGGCGGGAGCCGCGGTCTCGTCGGCCTCGACGTCGCCAAGGGCGGCCTGGACCAGCTCGCGGGTCGTGGCCTCGTCGAGGCGCTCGAGGCGCATCGTCCGCAGGAAGGGCTCGCCTTCGAGGTCTCCGGCCAGCTCCATCGGCAGGACCTCGTCGCGGCCCGCGCAGACGAGCGAGACGCGCGAGCCCACCAGCTTGAACGCGAGGGCACGCACGAAGTCGACCGCGTCGCGATCGGCGCGGTGGATGTCGTCGACGATCACGATGATCGGGTCCGACTCGGCTGCGTCGACCGTCAGGCCCGCGGCGCCGGCGAGGATGCGCAGCCGCGCGTCCTGCGGCGTCGCCTGGTCGCCCGCGGCGCCGGCGCCGCAGAGGACCGAGATGACCTCGTCGTGGCGGTTGACCGCCGCGCCGGTCAGCCCCGGCTCGAGGGCGCGCACGATCTGCGCGGCGAGTCGGAAGGGCTTGGCGTCGTCGCCGCCGCAGCTCGCCCAGACGACGCGGATCCGGCGGAGCTGGGCGCGGCCGCGAGCCTCCTCGAGCAGGCGCGTCTTGCCGACGCCGGACTCGCCCTGCAGGAAGAGCATGACGCCTTCGCCTCGGGCGGCTGCAGATGCAGCCTCCGCGCAGGCCTCGAGCTCGCGCTGTCGTCCGACCAGCGATCCGCCGATGGGCAGCGCGGGGCGGTCCGCGTCACGGATGGGCGGTCCGAGGCGCTCGGTGCCGCACGACTCCGCCCACGCGTCGAGGATCTCCTGCACCTCCATCGCGGAGGCCGGGCGCGTGCCGGGCTCCCGGGCGACGAGCATGTCGATGAGCCGCGCCCACTCGGGATCGAGGTCGGGTCTCAGCTTCGAGACGGGGCGCAGGCCCTCGCCGCGCAGCGCCCGGTCGAACTCCTCGGGCGAGTCGCCCATGGGCGAGCACTGCGTCACGACGTGGTGGAGCACGGCGCCCAGCGAGTACAGCTCGCTCCTCACGTCGGAGCGGCCGCCCACGACGGTCTCGGGCGCCATGTAGCCGAGCGTTCCGCCGGCGCGGTCGTCGGTCGCCCGGCGATGTCGCGCCAGGCCAAAGTCGAGGATCTGGACCTGTGAGCCGGCGCCCTGCCCGACGACGAGGATGTTCGAGGGCTTCAGGTCGGAGTGGAGCAGCCCCCGCCCGTGCAGGTACGAGAGCGCCGAGCAAATCTGCGTGATCGTCCGGTAGAGCGTGGTCAGGTCGAGGTCGATCTGGTGGTCGACGATGCTCACGCCCCGGACCACGTCCATCGTGAAGTAGCTCTGGCATTCTTCCGTGAAGCCGTACTCGCGCACCCTGACGATGTTCGGGTGGCGCAGGCTCGAGGCGACCTCGAACTCGGCGTGGAGCGCCGCTTCTCCCGCGCGCTCGGTCGGGACGAGCTTGAGCGCGACGACCTCGCCGCTCGCCGTGTCGCGCGCGCGCCAGACCTCACCCCCTCCGCCCGAGCCCAGCAGGGTCTCGAGACGATACCGATGGTCTACGACCCTCGTGCCCACCGTCGGCAGATCATATCGTGGACCCCCCAAGACCGCACGTTTGTGGGGCACTCCACACCCGTGCAGGTGGGAGCATGAGCGCCCGAGACGATTGTTGTCATGCGCCCGGGTGCCGAGCCCCGACGTCCTCTGCGAGGCGCCCGAGAAGACCTCGAAGGTTCGTGGAGAGTCGCGGACCACGATCGATGGTCCGCTGGGTCCGCGAGACGACGACCTGGCGCGTTGCGCCGGCCCACTCGCTCCCCACCGCGAGCCGCTCGAAGTCGCCCGGCGAGGGCGAGGAGCTCAGCTTGATCTCGATGCACCAGCGCTGACCACGAGCGTCGAGGACGAGGTCGACCTCGTGGCCGTCGTGCGTGCGCAGGAAGAAAGCCTCGTGCGCGATGCCGCGGGACGTCAGGTGCGAGAGCACCTGCTCCACCACCCAGCCCTCCCAGCTCGCGCCCACCCAGGGAGCCGCGAGGAGCTCATCGCGGGTCGTGGTCCCGAGGAGCGCGTGCAGGAGCCCAGGGTCACGCCAGTAGACCTTGGGCCGCTTGACGAGGCGCTTGCCGATGTTCCGATGGAATGCCTGAAGGCGCCTCACGAGGAACGCTCCCTCGAGGTAATCGAGGTAGGTGTCGACCGTATGGTAGTTGAGACCGAGGCTCCGCCCGAGCTCCGAGGCGTTCCAGACGCTGCCATGCCTCGCCGCGACCATCTTGAACAGTCGCCCGGTAGTCTGGTGCGTCGCCGGCAGCCCCCAGAGTGGGAGGTCGCGCTGAGCCAGGAGCGTCAGGTAGTCCTCCTGCCAGCGCGGGAAGCGTCCCGGCGCCAGAATGCCTCCATCCGGATAGCCGCCCATGAGCCACAGCTCGTCCTGGCGACGCTCGGGCAGCTCGAGCGCGAGGAGCGGTGTGAGCTCGCAGACGGAGAGCCGGCCGGCAAGGGACTCGGAGACCTCGCGCATCAGGCCCGGGGAGACCGAGCCGAGCAGCAGAAACCTGCCGTTTCGTCGCCGATCCGCGTCGATCGCACCACGCAACCGAGGGAAGACGGCCGGCCACGCCTGGGCCTCGTCGAGGACGACCAGCCGGGCGCCCCGAGCGAGCCCGTCGAAGTCGAGGTCCAGGCGCACGCGGTCCTCGGGTTGCTCGAGGTCGAAGTACGCGCCGCCGAGCGCTCGGGCAAGCGTCGTCTTTCCCACCTGACGGGCCCCAACCAGGGCGACGGCGGGAAACCGTGAGAGGCGCTCGCGGACCAACCGGCCGAGCCAGCGACGAATCACGTTCTGAATTATAGAAATCTATTTCTATTTTTCAAGGGGGCGACAGGCCCTCACCTGTTGCGGCGCTCGCGACTCTCCCAGGCCGACACGATCGCGCGGTGGAGCGGCACGGCCTGCAGGAAACGGCGGCGGAGCTCGGCGTCCTCGATCCGGTCGGCCTTCGTGCGCACGCGCGAGTAGGCCCTGGCGAGCGCATCGGCCGCGGCGTCGATCCGGCCCGCGTCCTCGAGCACGCGGCTCTGCGTCCAGAAGACCTCCTCCTCGCCTCCGAAGGATGCGTAGCCGCGGACCGCGAGGCGCTCGAGGGCCTTGTCGACGAGGGCGAGGGACTCCGTGGTCCGACCGCGCCGGCGCTCGGCCTCGGCGAGGACCGCGAGCGCGCGGGCCTCGAGCCCGGGGTCGCCGGCGGCCCTGGCCTCCGCCGCGGCACAGGTCGCCGCGCGGTCGGCCGCGGCGAGCGCCTCGGCCTCCTCGGCGTCGAGCTCCGCCATCGCGAGGTACAGGTACGTTTGTGCCGCGATCGTGGCGCTCTCGACCTCGCGGGCGAGCTCGAGCGCGACCTCGGCATCCTTGCGGGCGCCGTCGAGGTCGCCCAGTAGGCGCCGGGTGTTGACGAGCTCCGCCGTGGCCTGCGCCTCGCCGTGGCGGTGGCCGATCTGCTGGCGGATCCGTAGAACCTCGCCCATCAGGCGCAAGCACTCGCCGAAGCGGCCGGTGCCCTGGTCCACGAGCGCCACGTTCGCGAGCGTCGAGGCCAGAGATCTCCGGTCGCCGATGCGCCGCCAGCGATCGGCCGCGTCGAGGAGGCGCCGGCGGGAGACTACGAAGTCGCCGAGCGCCATCTGGCAGACGCCCATGGTGCCAAGCGCCGTCGCCTCCATCGCCACGTCGCCGAGCTCCTGGGCGAGCGGCAGCACCTCCTCGAGAAAGTCGAAGCAGCGCTCGTAGTCGCCGCGCGCGGCGTGCGAGCGCGCGAGCTCGCGCAGGGACCTGGCCTCGCGGAAGCGGTCCGAGCGCTCGCGGGCGAGGACGAGCGCGCGCGTCGACATGTCCTGGGCGCTTTCGCCCTCGGCCGTCACGTTGTAGTGCTGCGCCCACTGGATGTAGGAGTCGCAGAGCATCCCCGCGTCGCCGCTCCTTCGCGCGAGGCGCTCCGCTTCCTCGATCGTGCGGCGCTCCTCTTCGCGGCGCGCGAGGTGGTCGAGGACGGCGGCGCGGCCGCACAGGAGCCTGAAACGGTCCCGCACGGAGGCCGCTACGTCGCGCTCGGCCGTGAGCGCGAGGTCGTGGAGCCTGAGCGCGTCCCCGTTGGCGTAGCTCGCCGCCGCCTCGGTGGCGGCACGCTCGAGGTAGCGCATCGCGGCGGCCGCGTCTCCTCCCGCGAGGTAGTGCCGGCCGACGATCTCCGTGGGCGCGTCCTGGACGTCGTCCAGCGCGCGCGCCGCGGCGAGGTGGACCTCGCGCCGGCGCGCGAGGGGCAGCTTCTCGTACATCGACTGGCGCGTGATCTCCTGCCTGAAGCGCAGCACCTCGCGCGAGTAGCGCTGGTCCTCGGCGAGGATCCTGCGCTGCACGAGCTCCTCGACCGCGTCGAGCACCTCGACCTCCGGCGCGCCCGAGGCGGCGATCAGGACGTCCATCTCGAACTCGCGGCCCAGGACCGTCGCGACGAGCGCCACGTCCCGCGCCCGGGGCGACAGGCGGGAGACCCTCTCCTCCACGGCGGCCGAGAGCGTGGGCGGGATCTGCTTCCCCTGCCCTTCGTCGCCCCAGGCCTTCAAGAGCTCCTCGGCGAAGTAAGGGTTGCCGCCGGACTCTTCGAACAGGCGATCGATGAACTCCTCCGCGGGCCTGGTGCCGGTCATGGAGGTCGCCAGCTCCGCGACCTCGGCGCGCGACAGGGGCCCCAGGTGCACCCGATCGACGCGACCATCTGCGGCGAGCCGCTCGAGCGCGCGCCTGAGCGGGTGCGGGCCAGAGTCGTCGAGCGCATCGTCGCGATGGGTGGTCGCGAAGAGGATGCGCGGCCCCCGCGAGGTCGACGCCGCCTCGCCGAGCGCCACTGCGAAGGCCGCCGACAGGGCGATCGTGGCCTCGTCGGCGGCATGAAGGTCCTCGACGAAGAGGAGGAGCGGCGTCTCGCTGGAGATGGCGAACAGCGCCCCGCGCGCGGCGAGGGCCACGCGCTGCCGCTCCTCGGCGGGCATGAGGGATCCGCCCGACATCGAGTCTTCCTCGAGCACCAGCTCGCGCATCGACGGGAAGACCATCGCGAGCGCGGGCGCGGCCTTGCGAACGCCGCGGGGCACGGAGTCCTCGTCCACGCCGCGATAGCGCTCGGCGACGCCCTCGAAGATCCCGCGGAAGCCCTCGTAGGGCGCACCGCCCTCGAGGCAGCGGCCGCGCAGCACCTTGACGCCGCCGAGCCGGGCGTAGCCGCAGAGCTCGGCGCCGAGCCTGCTCTTGCCGACGCCCGCCTCGCCGTGGAGCGCTACCCAGCGGCCGCGGCCGGCGTTGGCCTCGCGGAGGTGGCCCTTGAGGCCCGTCAGCTCCCCTTCGCGACCGACGAGGTTCGGCGCGAAGAGCAAGGCTCGCCTCTTCGGGTCCGAGCGCGGGCGCTTCTTCGAACGGGCGTGGCGGCGCTCGAGCGCGCGGCGGATCTCCGGAGCATCCTGGAACCTCTTGCGCGGGTCCTTCTGCAGGCACTTGAGGGCGATCCGGGCGAGATCGGGGTCGGCCTCGGGCCGCACCCTGATCGGATCGGGCGGCGGCTCGTGGACGTGCTTCCACATCAGCTCCATCGGCGTCGACCCGAGGAACGGCGGCCGGCCGGTGACGAGCTCGTACAGGAGCACGCCCACCGAGTACAGGTCGGTGCGTCCGTCTACCTCCTTGCCCTCCGCCTGCTCGGGCGACATGTACGCGTAGGTCCCGACGACGAGGCCAGACGACGTCACGTCCTCGAGCTCCGGGGGACGGGCCACGCCGAAGTCCATCAGCTTGAGCTGGCCCTGCGGGGTCATCAGGATGTTCGACGGCTTCAGATCGCGGTGCACGACGCCTGCTTCGTGGATGAAGGTCAGCGCGGACAGGAGCTGCGCGATCGCGTTCGCCACGGCGTCCACGGTCGGCGGCGCGCTCGGAGAGAGCGAACCGCGTGGCGCCGGGGCCGGGAAGCTCCCGGTCGGCCCGTCCTCGTCCACCGGCACGCCGGCCTTGCGGGGCGCCACCTTTCCCTGCTGGGTCGAGCGCTCCGAGGGCAGGCCCCAGGCGACGTCCTCGAGGACGCCCAGGTGACGGTGAAGGTTCCCGCCGTCGACGTACTCCATCGAGAAGAACTGCAGGCCGTGCTCCTCGAAGATCTCGTAGACCTGAACGATGTGCTCGTGGCGCAGCCTCTGCATCATCCGGAACTCGCGCCTGAGCCGCCGCATCGCGGCCACGCTCGCGTCGCCGCTGTCGCTGCCGGTGACCTTGATCGCGACGAGCGCGTCGAGCTCCGGGTCGCGCGCCAGGTAGACGGCGCCCATTCCGCCCTCGCCCAGCCTGCGGATCACGTCGAAGCGGCCAATACGTGCTCTCATTTCACCGAGGGGGCCCTCCGTGCCCCCCCCGGCCCCCCCTCGCTCCGCGGGACTGAATCCCGCTCTGCTCGCAATTCGCTCCGCTCATGGTCGCTTGCGAAGACCCTCGAAGAAATCGTAGCCGGTGATCGCGTCCGGCTCGGGGATCAGGAATGCCACGTCCCAGGAGTCGAGCTCGAGGCGGATGAAACCTTCGCGGCAGGCGGTGCGCCGGTCGGCCAGGAGGTCGCGGAGCGGCAGGCCGTCGGGAACCGACAGAGGCAGGAGGATCTTCACGGCCATCCGGCGAGCGTTGGGGTTGGCCACGCAGATCACGAGGCCCTCGGGCTCCGGGACGGTGCGGGCGAACGCCACGATCTCCGGCTCGCCAGGTTGCGCCAGCGGCAGATAGCCCCCGACCCGCAGGGCGGCGTGGTCGGAGCGCAGGCGACCCAGCTTGCGGTAGAGGTCGAGCAGAGGTGCGTTCCACCGGTCGGCGTCCCAGGGCATGGTTCTGCGGTTGTCCGGATCGTCGCCGCCGGTGAGCCCGATCTCGTCGCCGTAGTAGACGAGCGGCGTCCCCGGGTACGCGTACTGGAGGGTCACGGCCAGCCGGAGGCGGCCCGGATCCTCGCCGAGGAGCGTCGAGAGACGCGGCGTGTCGTGGGAGCCGACGACCGTCCACGAGCGGAGCAGCCCCGCCGGCGGATACTCGGCGGCGACCTTGTCGAGGACCCAGGCGGCCTGGTTCGCCGGGATCTCGCCGCGGACCAGCGCGATCACGGCGCCGCGGAAGACGTAGTTCATCACGCCGTCCAGGGCCCCATCGCTCAGCCAGTCGCGTGCGAAGCTCATCACCTCGCCGGTCACTCCGTCCACGGCTCCCGCCTCCCGGGCCTCACGCCTGATCAGGGCGCAGATTTGCGGGCCGAGGTCGCTCGCGCAGTCCAGGCGCCATCCCGTGGCGCCGCGACGCGTCCAGCGCGCCAGAGCCGACGCCGGGCCTTCGTACAGGAGCCGCCGGACCGATTCGTCGGAGTGGTTCCACTCGGGAAGGCTCGAGTGGCCCCGCCAGGCGCGGTATCCGCCGTCGTCGAAGTGGAACGCGCTTCGCTGCCTGGCCCTCCTGGAGCTCTTCGCCGCGAGGAACCACGGATGCTCGCAGCCCGTGTGATTGAACACCCCGTCGAGGACGAGACCCAGCGAGCGGTCGCGAGCGGCGCGGGCCAGAGCGTCGAACGCGCGGTCCCCCCCCAGCTCGGGGTCGATCTTCTCGTACGAGACCGTGTCGTAGCCGTGGTTGGACGAGGACGCGAAGATCGGCGTCAGGTAGAGAGCACCCGCCCCGAGAGACTGGACGTGGTCCAGGTGCTCGCAGATTCCCCGCAGATCACCGCCGAAACGGTCGCGGCCGCGCGGTGGGCTCTCGGGACGCTCGTCCCAGTCGCGCCAGGGTCCCCTCCGTCTCGCCTTGGCTGCTCGCGCGAAGCGGTCGGGGAAGATCTCGTAGACGGGAAGGCCGACCCCTCGTTCCCCATCGTCGGGCAGGCTCATCGCGGCCGAGTATAGCGGGGAGCTGGAAGGCACTCCAAAAGCCGCATGGGCGAAACAGCGAGAGCCTGGCAGCAAGGGGAGGGTTTCACGCGATGTTCGCCCGTCGTGCCCCGCACGACTCGTGACGCCGATCTTGGAAGGGCTTGCCAGGGAGTCTGCCGACCACGCGTCGCTCTACGGAAGGCCGCGGACCTCGACCGGCTCCCAGCTTGGGCCGGTCGTCCCGTCGCCTAGCTGGCCCCAGTCGTTGTCCCCCCAACACACGACCGAACCGGTCTGGCGTAGCGCGCAACTGAAGCGCGAACCGACAGACACGTCCGTGACGCCATGGAGCTCCTGCACGCGGACGGGGCGAGACCGATTCGTGTCGGTGCCGTCTCCGAGCTGCCCGTGCGAGTTCGAGCCCCAGCACACGATTGAGCCGGAGCAGCGAGCGGCGCAAGTGGACTCTCCGCCCGCCTCCACCCGGACCGCGTCCAGGAGTCCCCGCACCTTCACCGGGATGGCGCGGTCGGTGGTCGATCCGTCACCGAGCTGACCCACCTCGTTCAGGCCCCAGCAATGGACCGCACCGCTCCCATCGAGCGCGCAGGTGTGGGCCCAGCCCGCTGAGATCTCGACGACGTCCCCCAGATCCTGCACCTCCACCGGTTCGAGACTGCGAGCCCAGCCGCCATCGCCGAGCTGCCCGTAGTTGTTGTCGCCCCAGCACTCGACGGTCCCTGTCGCACGCAGCGCGCAGGTGTGAGCGGATCCCGCCGACACCATCCTGGTGTCGCTCAACCCGAGGACGCGGACCGGCGTGGGACGGTCCACCTCCGTTCCGTCCCCGAGCCGACCATCTCCCCACTCCAGCCTCTCGGGATCCTTGTTCGCCCCCCAGCAGTAGACGGCGCCGGAACGATGCGTCGCACAGGTGTGCAGAACCGAGGCCGAGACCTGTGCGGCGTCCTCGAGACCGACGACGGGGCGGGCCTCGCGGCGTTGCTCGTAGTTCGTCGGGTCTGCGAGTGGCGCCCCTGGAAGGCCATCTCCGAGCTGGCCGCCGCCGTTCGTGCCCCAGCAAGCGACGCCTCCTCCTTGGCGGACGGCGCACGCATACGCCGTTCCAGCGGACATCTGGATGGCGTCGCGGAGATCGGGCACCTCGACAGGAGCGGGCACGATGTACCAGAAGGCATCACGCCCCCAGCACATTGCGTATTCCGGGCTGACTCGGGCACCCGTTCCGACGTGACCTGGGCACCGATTCCGGCGGCACCCGGGCGCTGATTCCGGAGGACCCGGGCACCGATTCCGGTGGCACCCGGGCAGC
>JACPQR010000100.1 GCA_016190375.1 Deltaproteobacteria bacterium | reverse complement strand
GGGTTCGGCATGGCCAACCCCAGCGGCGAGCCGGTTTGTTGATCTCCACCAGCATCGCCGGTAGGACGAAGCAACAGGCAACAGGCGACAGGCGACAGGCGACCGGGAAGCGTCGGAGCCGGAACCCCGCTGGTTCGGTCAAGCCGTGAGCGGTGCGTGCAATCCGCGTTCCGGAATTGCCAGTTGCCAGTTGCCTGTTGCCAGTCGCCTGTTGCCTGTTCCGGATTCAAGCCTGCGATGGTCTGGGGCGGCGGCGCAAAACCCGGGACCGTGCAACGCACCCACCAAGGCGCCGGGACGCTTGCGGAACGCTCCGCGTCAGGTAAACTCCAGTTGATCATGGACCGAACCATCAACGCGCGCGACCTTCGCCTCGACCTGCCCCGCATCGTGAAGCGCGTGCAGAAGGGGGAACGGTTCACGGTCCTGTACAGGAGCCGCCCGGCGTTCCGGCTGGTGCCGGTGGACGACGCCACGACGACCGGGGTCGCTCCGCTCGAGGAGGATCCGCTCTACCGGGCCGAGGCCATCGGCCGCTCCGGGGACGGCCTCACCTCGACGGATCACGACGCCGTGCTGTACCGGCGATGACGCGCGAGAGGCGCCTCTTCGTCGACACGGCCGGATGGATGATGCTCGCGGACGGTTCCGATCCGTGCCACGCGGCGGCGGTCGAGGTCCGGGATCGTTTCCTCGAGTCGGGAGGTGTGCTCCTCTCGACCGACTTCGTCATGGACGAGACGCTGACGCTTCTACGGGTGCGGCTCGGTCTAGACGCCGCGGAGCGATGGTGGGGACAGGTGGACGCGAGCCCCCGGCTCGTCTGGGACTGGATCGACCCGGAGCGGGCGGTCGCGGCACGCCACTGGTTCTTCCGATGGCGCGACAAGGGCTTCTCATTCACGGATTGCACGAGCTTCGTCGTGATGACGGAACGCCGCCTGAAGGTCGCCCTGACGAGCGACCGTCACTTCGTGCAGGCCGGGTTCCGGGTGGTCCCCGAGCCGAAATCCCGCTGATCCCCTTCTCATCGCAGTCCCCGAGGACGAAGACGAGCGAGACCGACACCGCCAACACCCCGATCCTCAGTGAAACGCAGGGCCGCTCGGGTGTGAAGCGGTAGACAGGTCAAGCGGTCTTCGATCGTGACGAGATCAAGGCACCGGGACGGGTGTCGGGGCCCAGACACCAGCCCTTCGGCCGACGAGCTCCTGCATCGAGGCCGGACCATCCGTGGCGAGGACCGTATGGCAGGTCGTGCAGGGCGTGCCCGCGGCGAGCGCCCCCGCGCCCGGATGGACGTTGCGGATCGTGTCGCCGGTCGCCGGATCGACGAAGGTCAGGCTCGTGTCCCTGTTGTTCAGGAACTCCCAGCTCGTGATGCCGGGCTGGAAGAGGTAGAGGCGAGTCACGGGGAAGGTGTCGACGTCGTCGAAGTTGGGCAGCGGGAACGTTCCCGCTCCAGTCAGCCGCACCGCGACGACGTCGGGGCTGGCGTTGACCGGATCCTCGAGCGAGATGCTCTGCGGGAACGACACGTAGTGGTCGCGCGTCGTGTACTCCCAGAGGTGGACCTCGAAGCCCGCGAAGTAGCTCGAGCCGGGTACGAGCGCCACGTCGTCGTCCGCTCCGGTGTCCAGCGCCCGCTGGAGCTGCACGCGCCAGGTCCCGACCATCCCGTCGGGCGACTCGGGTATGAACTCCGTCCCGTACGCCGTGATGTTCGCGTGGCTGCCGCCTCCCGCGCGCAGGATCCTTCGCGGGACCACGTCGCCCTCGCGCGGCTCGTAACCCTGATCCTCGGCCGCCTCCCACGGCAGCGTCGCCGGGTTCGGCGCAAGCGGGCCGAGGGTCCCCGCGGTCGCGTCCGTGACGTAGTAGAAGGGCGTCAGCCAGAACTCCTCCCACTTGGTCGCGAACTGGCCCCAGGTCGTGGTCGGGTCGAAGACGAAGGAGGGGTGGCCGTCGACGATCTCGTTCAGCGCAAAGACGCCGGGCCCCTCGTCGCCGACGCGTCCGCCGTCGTCGGCGTCGGGGGTGTCGACGAAGTCCTTCGCGACGACGTGCTGGTCGTCCGACCGCCAGATGGGGCCCGAGCGGGCGCCGCGCCAGTGCCAGAGGTCGAGCACCTTCGCGCCCGCTCCCCCGGTCGCGTCGGCGACGTCGACGAACTTCGTGTCCTCGCCGTGGCTCGACTCCCAGAGCGGCATGTGCCGGGCGACGTCGTGGCAGGTCGCGAAGCACCCGGCGTTCGCGAAGGCCGGCACGGTCGCCGCGCGCGTCGGGTCGGACAGCATGATCGACGTGCGCTGCTCGTAGCTAGTCGAACGCACGTCCGTCTCGCCCTGCTGCGGGTCCTGATCGATCGTCGCCTGGGCATCGCGGCGATCACCGCCCTCGCTCTGCCACGCCCCACTCGTGTAGCGGTAGTAGTCGTGGCGGACTCCCTCGTTACCGCGGTACGACAAGCGCCAGAAGAAGGTCGTGTCGTTGAAGGCGGCCTGCACGTCGTACGGGAGGATCTCGCCGTTCGCGACGTGACCTTCGAGGATCGGGGGGAGGAGCGCCTCGGCTCCCGGCCCGGGCTCGCCCTGCGGGCCCTGGGGTCCTGCCGGGCCTGCCGGACCTGCGGTACCGGCAGGACCTGTTGGTCCGTCATCGCCCGCCGGGCCGGGCAACCCGCGAGGTCCAGAGGGCCCCTCGCAGCCAATCGCCGCGCACGCGAAGAATGCCAGTGTCTTGATCCGCATCGTTCAACGCCTCCTGGCCCGGCTGGTCGAGGCCGGCCCTGGGAGAAGGGAGGGCGCACCCGCGCGCTGTCAAGCGGAGCGCGGAGCACGAACTCATCCCGTCCGGGTCTTGACGAGCCCTTGCCGTCGACTCCAGTTGAGGCTTCTCGTGGCATGCTCGTCCGATGGACGACGCCCTCGAGCTGATCGGTCGGGCCTTCGGGCAGGCGGGGCTCCACGCCGCGCTGGGAATGGAGCTCGTCTCGCTCGACGCGAACGGCTGCAAGGTGCGGGTCTCGCTCGACGAGCGCCACCTCAACCTCGCGCGCTCGGTCCACGGAGGGGTGGTCGCGTCGCTGGTCGACACCGCGATCGGGCTCGCCTTCGTGCCGACGCTCATCCCACCCGCCGGCATGGCCACGCCGACGACCTCGCTCACGGTCGAGTTCGTGGCTCCGATCCGCGCTGGCGCGAAGGAGCTCGCCGCGACGGCGCGCGTGGTGCGTGCCGGCAAGCACACCGGCTTCGGCGAGGCCGAGGTCGTGTGCGATGGCACGCTCGTCGCGAAGGCGCTCGGCACGGTGGCGATGGTCCCGTTCCGGAGCGGCTAGCGGCTAGCGGCTCGCGCCTCGAAGGCGAATCGGCGAGTGCACAGTGCCTGAAGCGAAACTTGCCAGCCGCCGTCCATTCCGCGGTTTTTCGCATGGCTTTCGGGGAAGCCGGCTGCGGCGCGCTCCTTGCTCTGACGCCGGGGATGCGAATCGACCCGCGGTTCCTGGTGCTCCTCCCGTTCCTGGCGACTCCGCTCGAGGCCTGGGCGCTCCCCAACCTGAGCTCCGAGTCCGGCTTCACCTACGATTTCCAGGCGACCGCCCAGGGCACGCTCCTGAACGGGTCGAGCGACGCCTACGACGGCTGCTACCGCCTGACCGTCGACGGCACCACGTTCGACGCGGACGGTCAGCCCTACGAGGACTACTACGATGGCCGGGGCTTCAGGACCGCGGAGGTCACGATCGGTGATCTCGCCGTGCGCCGCCACGGCTTCGTCCCCGAGCACGGCCTGAGCTTCGCGCGCTACGTCGACTCGGTGCGAAACGACGGCGACGAGGAGGCGACCGTCACGATCGCCTACTACTGCAACCTCGGCTCCGACGGGAACGAGACCATCGACTCCTCCGACTCGGACCCAGTGATGGAGCTCACGGACACGTGGGTGTCCACGGACGACGACGACGGCGCCCGCGATCCCAGCCTGGCGCACGTCCTGCGGCAAGACGGCGCCTCCGTCGAGCTCGCGAGCATCGAGTACTCCCGCGGCGTGGTCGAGTGGAGCTACGAGGTGAGCATCCCGGCGGGGGCCACCGCCTCGATCATGATCTTCGCCGTCCAGGAACAGACCCGCGCGCTCGCGCGAGCGGCCGCTGAGTCCCTCGCAGCGCTCGGGGAAGAGGCCCTCGAGGGCATCGGCGACGAGATCGCCGACGTGGGGAACTTCGCGATCGGGCCCGAAGGCGCCCCGGTCCTGCGAGCGCACGGTCCCTATTCGGTCGAGGAAGGAGGAGCCGTGCGCCTCGGCATCGAGGTCCTCGACTCGGAGGGCGACGAGGTCTCCTGGTCCTGGGATCTCGACGGCGACGGCGAGTACGGAGAGCTGGCGAACCGGCCGGATCCGCTCATCGACGCCTCGGACGCGGACGGGCCCTCTGCCCTCAGGGTCGGCATCGAGATGACCGACGGTTCGAGCACCGTGACCCGCACCATCTCGATCGGCGTCGACAACGTCGCTCCCACCATCGGCTCGGAGCCGCCGGCGAGTGCGACCACGGGAGAGCAGTACGAGTACACGGTCGTGGCGAGCGACATCGCCGCGGACACGCTCTCCTTCGAGGTCGTGGACGGACCGCCGCTCATGACCGTCTCGCCGGAGGGGATCGTCCGCTGGCGGCCCGAGGCCGACGGGCGAGGACCGCTCGTGCCCGTGACCCTCCGCGTGTCGGACGACGACGGCGGCGCCGCCGAGCAGAGCTGGACCATCGGCATGGCGGGTGCGCCGACCGTGCAGGTGGGCGGTCCGTACCGAGTGGCCGAGGGCGGGACGATCGAGCTCGCTCCGATGATCGAGGACGCAGAGGGCGACGCTCTGACGTTCGCGTGGGACCTCGACGGCGACGGTGACAACGACGACGGCGACGAGCCCACCGCGACGTTCTGGGCGCGGGACGTCGACGGCCCTGGGACGGCGCAGGCGGAGCTCGTGATCTACGACGGCACCCACATCACGATCGTCCAGATCCCGATCGTCATCCAGAACTCGCCGCCGGTGTTCGCCTCCGTTCCGGCGACGACGGCGGTCGTCGATCGGCCGTGGAGCTACACGATCCAGGCGACCGATCCCGGCAGCGACCAGATCGAGATCTCGGTCGACGAGGACGAGCTGCCGTCGGGAATGACCTTCGATCGCGCCGCGCTGGTCTTGACCTGGATACCCGGCGAGGAGGCGCGCTTCGAGGGCAATCCCCCCGGCCAGTACGCGTTCACCATCACGGCCGAGGACGACGACGGCGGCCGCGAGCGGCAAGAGGTAGCGATCGGCATCGGGACGAACGCTCCGCCTCCGGTCCCGCCCATCAAGTACCCCGCGGGCGACGAGCCCGTCCGGGTGCCCAATCCGACGATCCTGTTCGACAAGGTCGAGGACCCCGACGGAGACACCCTGACCTACCTCGCGGAGCTGGACACCGACCCGTGCTTCTGCTCCCTGGAGCGCCAGGCCTCGGGCCCCCTCGCGGAGGGCGAGCTCGCGATCGAGTGGGCGGTCCCCTTCCCGCTCCAGGTCAACCCCGCCACCGGGACGCAGCGCTTCTACCTGCGGCGGTGGGCGAACGACGGGCTGCAGGACAGCGAGAAGCAGCTCTCCCTCTTCGACGTGGAGCTCTGGGCCGATCCGGAGGCCGACGGCGGCACCGAGGGCGAGGACGCCGACGGCGGCACCGGCGTCGCGGGAGGAGACGAGACGGCGAGCTGCGCCTGCCGCATGCCCGGCGGGCCCACGGGACACATGGCGAGATCGCATCGGCCCTCGCCGTCGGTCTGGTTCGCCTGCCTCGCCATCTTGCTGGCGGCGCTGCGCGCCCGCCGTGCTAGCCTTCGGCGCGAGGCCAATGGTCGATCTCGTTGCCGAGCTGGAGGCCGTCTCGGGTAGCTTGCACGCGGACGGCGTCGAGTTCGCATTGTGCGGGGGGCTCGCAGTCGCCGTCCATGGCCACGTACGGGCCACCAAGGACATCGATCTGCTCATTCCCTCGGCGAGCCGGGACGCGGCCCTGGGAGCGCTCGCAAAGGTCGGCTACGACGTTCCGGCGCTCCCCATGACCTTCGGGGCGGGCACGCCCACCGAGCGTCGAGTGCAGCGTGTTTCCAAGCTCGCCGACCAGGGTATCGTGACCGTCGATCTGGTCTTCGTGGAGCCGGCGTTCCGCGAGGCATGGGCGACCAGGCAGACGTTCGAGCGGGGCGAAGCGCGGCTCGTCGTCGTGTCTCGCGACGGCCTTCTCGCGATGAAGAGACTTGCGGGGCGGACACAGGACCTCGCGGACATCGAGGCGCTGGAGGGAGGCGGCGGAGATGTCTGATGGGGAGGTGCCGCGGACGAAGGAGCCCACGCTCACTGCCGATGTCGTCTTTTCACGGCTCGAGCGGCTCCGCGCGCTACTCCGGCTGACGGCGTTCCTCAGCGGCTTCAGACCCGCGACGTCGCTGCGCGCAGCCGCGGGCACCAACGACGCTGGCGGCCGAAGGAACTAGCGCGTCTCCGACGCCGCCCGTGCCCTTGCGCGCCGCCCATGGCCGTCAGCAGTCAGCCGTACCGAGTGGCCGAGGGCTCACTCCGCGCGCAGCGCCACGATGGGCTGCACGCGCGTCGCGTTACGCGAGGGCCAGATGCCCGCGACGAGCGCGGCCACCGTGACGAGGACGGCGGTCTGCAGGGCGCCGCCCCAGGCGAAGGAGAACGGCACGACCCACCCGGAGACGGCGGAGTTGATCACGCGGATCGTCAGCCAGCCGAGGAGCGCACCCGCCGGCGCGCCGAGGAGCGACGCGTACAGGCCGATGAAGCCCGCCTCGGCCAGGACGGATCCGAGCACCTGGCCGCGCGACGCGCCGATCGCCCGCAGGATCCCGAGCTCGCGGGTGCGATCTAGGACGGAGGCGATGAGCGAGTTGGCGACGCCCAGGACCGCGATGAGGAGGGCCACGAGCTCCATGGCGCGCATCACCTGGAACATCTGGTTGACGAACGACATGATCTGCTCGCGCAGCTCGAGGTTGGTCTTCACCCTGAGGTCGTAGCGCCGGCCGAACTTCCGCAGGATCTCGCGGCGAATCGCGTCGATGCGGCGCTTGCCCTGCGCTGTCAGGTAGACGTCGAACGAATCGACCAGGTCGTCGCCGAAGTCGCGGATGTAGGCCGACCGGTCGAGGATCATCGTGCCGGCGTCCGAGGTGTAATCGACGATGATCGCAGCGACGCGGTAGCTCTTCGGCCCGGAAGGCGAGCGCAGGGTGACCGTGTCCCCCCTGTGCAGCCCCCACTTGCGCGCGAGGTTCTCGCTCAGGCCGATCTCCTCCCGATGCGCGTCCCCGGTGTCGTCGGCGAGCGATCCCTCGATGTAGACCGGCCGTCCGTGACGGCGGTACACGGCCTTCTCGAGCGACAGGAGGAACGCGGTCCGGCCGCGGTAGCTGATCCTGGCCATGCGGACCGGGTCCACGTCCTCGACCCCGCGGATCTTCAGGAGCTCCGGGCGCAGGTCGGGCCTGAGCGGCGTGTTGGCGACGCCGATGAAGGAGCTGGTCGAGTTGACGAAGAGGTCCGCGGGCACGGCCTGACGCAGCCAGTCCTCGATCGAGCCGCGGAAGCTCTGGACGAACGAGGCGACGTTCACCGTCATGGCCACGCCGGTCATCAGCGCCGCGACCGTGACCGAGGTCCTGAGCGGCGCCCGCGCCAGGTTGTCCGCGGCCAGCCTTCCCGGCGCTCCGAAGACCAGGGATCCGACCGCGCGCATCGGCACGTCCATGAGGCGCAAGGCCAGGGGCACGAGCAGCGACGAGCCGATGAGCACGAGGAAGGCAGCGAGGTAGCCTCCGATGGGCGCGCCGCCCCATCTGGGCATCCGAACGGCCAGCGCCGCGAGGCCCATGACGAGGGCTCCGGCGAACGCGAGCTGGATCGGGAGCGCGGCGCGCGGCATCTGGGTGAGCGAGCCGCGCCGCAGCGACTCGACCGGGTTGACCTTCGCCGCCGCCCGCGCGGGCACGAAGCCGGCTCCCACCGCCGCCACGAGCCCCAGGAGGGCGCCGAGCGCCCAGACGATCGGCGGAGCGCTCACCTCGTTCGCGTTGATGCGCAGGTACAGCGCGGAGATCGATTCGGAGACGCGCGCGAGGAGCTGGCGCGACAGGACGATCCCGATCCCGACGCCGCCGAGGCCGCCGAGACAGCCGATCAGCGCCGCCTCGATCGCGAACAGACCCAGGACCTCGCGGCGGCTCGCGCCGAGCGCCCGCAGCGTGCCGATCTCGCGGCGCCGCTCGACGACGGCGATCGAGACGGTGTTGTAGATGAGGAACATCCCGACCAGGAGCGCCACCGCGCCCGCGATCATCGTTCCGGCCTGCACCCCGAAGAGCATCTGCTCCTGGCGACCCGTGCGGGTCTTGGGCGTCTCGATGTCGGCGCCGGGGCCCAGCGCGCTCGCCAGCCGGCGCCGCGCCTCCGGAACCCGCGTCCCGCGCCGGAGCGCGACCTGGATGCGATCGAAGCGCCCCTCGCGGTGGAAGGCGATCTGCATCGCGTAGATGTCCATCACGCCGACGTCGCCGCCGAAGGCTCGCGTCAGTCCACCCTCGGGCAACAGCCCCCGCACCGTCAGGGGACGAACACCGGCAGCCGTGACGACCTCGATCCGGCCGCCGACCCGGAGCCCGAGACGCCGGGCCATGCTCTGAGACAGGAGCAGCGAATCGGGCGCATTGAGGAACGCGATGGGATCCTCGACCTCGACCGTCTTGCCCCCCTCGAGGGGATCTTCGGTGAAGTGCGAGTCGCCGAGCGTGTCGAGACCGAGGACGAGCAGCGTGTCGCCGGCCCCCGAACGCGGGGCGGTCACGTTCGCGGTCACCTCGAGGACCGGCGCCGCGTGCGAGACGCCCGGCACCGCGCGTACGCGCTCGAGCGCGCTCTCCTCGAGCCCCACGGCGCCGGCGCTGATCTCGAGGTCGGCTCGCCCCGCGACCGCCTCGATCCCCCTGCGCACCGAGCGGAGGATCCCGTCGTTGACGAGGCTCATCGCGACCACGGAGGCCACGCCGAGCGCGATCCCGAGGATCGTGATCGTGCTGCGCAGCGGCGCGCCCACGAGGTGCCGGAAGGCCACGAGACCGAGCAGGTGCCGCATCGGGCCGGCATCGTATCACTTTGCGTCACCTCGCCCTTGCATGAGATGGTCACGCGCGGATGCGGTTCCGGCTCGCCCCCGTGCTCCTCTCGACGGCGCTGTGCCTGGGCCCCGGCCTGCCGCTCGTCGCCCGGGCGGATGACGCGCCGACGCCCGTGCAGCCGCTCGGAGTGCGCTACCGGATCGAGCGAGTCGAGGTCACCGGCAACCGCCACACGCGACGAGACGTGATCCTGTCGCGAGTCCCGTTCCGCACGGGTCGAGTCCTGGACGTCGACGACCCGCGAATCGAGGAGACGCGGCTCCGCCTCCTGGCGACGGGGTACTTCTCCGAGGTCGAGCTCTCGCTCCGCCGCGGGCAGCGCCGCGGCTGGGTGGTCCTCGAGGTCCGCGTGCGCGAGCGAGGCACGCTGCTCGTTCACGACCTCGCGCTCGGCGTCGCGCAGGGAGACTTCTACGGCGGCCTCGACGCGGGCGACGTCAACTTCCTCGGCCTCGGTATCGATGCGTCGGCGGCCTTCGTGGCGGGACGCGGCCAGCAGGCGTACCGGCTGAGGCTCCTTCACCCCACCTTCTTCGGCCCGCGCTCGTACTTCCGCGCGATGGGCCTGTACAGCAGGGCCGCGGACTTCGTCGCCACCGGAGACGTCCGGTCGAGCGAGTGCTCTGCAGCCGACGACTACCGCTGCGATCGGGCGCGGGTCCGGTACGAGCGCGGCGGCATGTCCTTCGGAGGCGGGCACACGGTCACGGGCTCGCTCCGGCTCAACCTGCGCTGGCGGCTGGAGGTCGTTCGCGCGCTCGAGCTCCCGCTGGCGGCCTCCGAGCCCCGCGGCGACGAGGTGGTCGCGGTCGACCCGGGGATTCATCCCGGCATGAGCCGGCTGTCCACGCTGGCAGCCGGAGTCGAGTACGACTCGCGCGACGACCCGTACATGCCCTCGACGGGCGTGCGCGCGTGGGGCGAGGCGGAGCTCAGCGCGTGGGTGACGGGGTCGAGCTACGAGTACGCCCGCTTCACCTCCGGCATCGAGGCCTACGCGCGGCTCGGTTGGGGCCACGTCCTGAAGCTCGACGTATTCGGAGGTCTCATCGTCGGCGACGCCCCGGTCTTCGAGCAGTTCTTCGTCGGCGACCTGTCCGACCTCGTGCCGTCGCGGATCCTCGACATCGCCTTCGACGAGCGCTCGGCGCCGAACTTGCTCGGAACGACCGTCGCGGAGATGCGATACGAGGACATCGCGGGCCGGGTGGGGCTCGAGTACGCCGTGCCCCTGCACCGGTCACGCTCGATCGTCTACGGCGTCGACTTCTTCGCGGGCGTGGGGCTGTACGCGCTCGCCTCGATGGACGACCTGGTCCTCCCACCGAGCGGCTACGACGGCCCCGCCAAGCTCCCGATCGACGTTACCTTCGACCTCGGCTTCCGCGTCGACACGGAGATCGGCGTGTTCGGGCTCTCGTTCTCGAACCTCATCGGCCTGGTGCCGTTCCGGCAAGAGGAACCGTGACGCGCGCGGGCTCGGCCGCCCTCCTCGTCCTCGTGCTCCTCGTGCCCGCCCGGGCGGTGGCGCAGGACGTGCCGGTCCGGTCAGTCCGGCTCGGGCAGAGGAGCGGGCAACTCGTCGCGAGCTTCGAGCTCGGCGAGCTCTTCGACGCTCGGGTCCGCCGCAAGCTCAGGAACGGAATGGCGAACCAGATCGTGGCTCGCGCCTACGTCTACCGCGATGGCGGCGGCTCCTCGGTCGGGCTCGGCGCCCAGACGTGCAAGGTGGTCTTCGACCTCTGGGAGGAGGTCTACACGGTCGTGGTCGCGGCGCCCGGCTCGGAGCGCCGCGTGCGGGTGACTCGCGTGGAGGACGTGGTCTCGGCTTGCGGGCGCATCGAGCGCCTGCCCGTCGCCCGGCTGGCGAGGCTCGAAGCCAGCAGGCGGTACCGGCTCGCGGTCCTGGCGGAGGTCAACCCGATCTCGCAGCGCACGCTCGAGGCCATCCGGCGCTGGCTCGCCCACCCCGGGGGCACGTCGGAGTCGGAGCGCGCGGGGCTGTTCGGCTCGTTCGCCAGCATCTTCGTGAACAGGAGGATCGGCGCCGCGGAGAAGACGCTTCGCTTCCAGTCGCAGCGCTTCCGCGTCGCGCTCGAGTGAGATGGGAAAGTTCGAGCGAAAGATAGTGCTGATCCTCGTGGCCACGGCGGTCGTGCCGCTCGTCGTCTCCGCCCTGATGCTTCAAGGCATCCTGCGCGAGAGCTTCGAGGTCGGCGTCAACGCGCGGGTCCGTGCCCAGCTCGACGCCGGTGTGGCCGCCAGGCGCGAGCTCGTGCAGGAGTACAAGCGCCGTTTCGACGCGGACGCGGCCGCCATCGCCGGCTCGCAGGCGCTGGCGAAGGCGCTCCGGTCCGGCGACGACGCATCGCTGCGGCGCCTCCTGGACGCGGAGCTCGCCGGCTCGCCGAACCTCGTTCGACTGGCGCTCGAGGAGGAGACCGGCCCCGCTCGGGTCGCGGTGGGGCGCGCGTCGTCCTTTCCGGCGAAGAAGTACCGCACCCGCGAGATCAGGATCCCGATCCCCGACCCCGGGCGCTCGAGCGCCGTTCGGTTCGTTCGCGCCACCTACGCGGTTCCCTGGGCCCTCTTCCACGACTTCGAGGAGGCCGGTCAGTTCGCGCGCACGTTCGGGTCGCTCGCCCGCAGCCGCGGGAACCTGGAGCGGTGGTACCGGCTGGTCTTCGTCGGGATCCTCGCCGCGGTCCTGCTCGGGGTCACGCTGACCGGCGTCGTCGTCGCGCGCCGCGTGACCCGCCGGCTGGGACGGCTCGCGCTCGCGATCGAATCGGTCGCGCAGGGCGACCTGTCGATCAAGGTCCCGGTCGTCGCGGGCGACGAGATCGGCGATCTGACCCGCGCCTTCAACGCGATGGTCTCCGACCTGAGGGGCAGCCGCCGCCGCATCGCGTACCTAGAGCGACTCAGCGCATGGCAGGAGATCGCACGGCGGCTGGCTCACGAGATCAAGAACCCGCTGACGCCGATCCAGCTCGCGGTGCAGGAGGTGCACCGCCAGTATCAGGGCGAGGACGCACGCTACCGGAAGCTCCTCGACGACACGCTCCAGATCGTCGAGGAGGAGATCGGCACGCTGCGCCGGCTCACCGGAGAGTTCTCTTCGTTCGCGCGGCTGCCCGAGGTGCGCCCGGTGTCGGAGGACCTCTGGGAGTTCCTGCGCGACTGCCGCCACGGCCTGGCGATCGACGAGGACGTGCGCGTCCAGTGGAACGTCCCCGACGGCGAGTGCCTGGTGCCCCTCGACCGCATGCTCATGAAGCGCGTCCTGGACAACCTGGTGCGAAACGGCGTCGAGGCCGCGCGGGGAGCAGGAGTCGCTGCACCGCGCGTCACGATCTCGGGCGAGGTCGAGCCCGACGGGCGTCGGGTGCGGATCTGCGTCGCCGACAACGGGCCCGGAATCCCGGTGGCCGACAGGGACCGCATCTTCGAGCCCTACTTCACGACCAAGCCCGAGGGGACGGGCCTGGGCCTGGCGATCGTGAACAAGATCGTCCTGGATCACGGCGGTGAGATCACGGTCGTGCAAGCGGACACGTCGCGCGGCGGCGGCGCGGAGCTCGTCATGGCGCTGCCCTTGCGGAGCGGCTCCCGGTGGTGAAGACTGCCGCGAGGCGGCCCGCATGGCGACGCAAGATTTCTTCTCCAAGCACTGGCTCGCGGGTGTCCTGATCCTCCTCTTCGTCCTCAACGCGATCTGGATGGTCCGGATGTCGGGCCACCTCGAGACGGTCGCCGTGGGGCGCGACGCTCCGGACTTCCGGCTGCGCGTCGTCGCCGGCGAGGGCGCGGGTCGCGAGCTCGCGCTCTCCGACCTGCGCGGCAAGGTCGTGCTCGTCGACTTCTGGGCGACGTGGTGCTCGCCTTGCCTGGACGCGATGCCGTCGCTCGCGGCGCTCCACCGATCGATTCGCGCGCGAGGGGCCACCGTGATCGGAGTGGCGACGGACGGCTCCGAGACGGGCGCGATCCGGCGGATCGTCGACGACGCTGGCGTGGACTATCCGATCCTTCTCGACGAGGACGGCAAGGTCGCCGGTCGCTACGCGGTCGACGGCCTGCCGACGCTCTTTCTCCTGGACCGGCGAGGAGTGGTCCGCGCCGTCGAGCACGGCGCGAGGCCCGTCGAATCGCTGGAGCGTCTCGTCCGCCCGCTCTTGTGAGCCTCAGAGGGGGGTCTCGACAAAAATCGTGTCTCGGTCTACCCTCGCCCAGTAATGGGCGTCGTGCGCCTGTCCACGCTTGACGCGCGCAACGAGGAGCTCGCACGCATGTTCGGCTCCGCCGCTCCGGAGGCGGTCCAAGCATACAACTCGCTCCTGACGCTCTCGTGGATCCACCACGACAGCGCCCTCGAAGGCGTCGTGCTGAGCTTCCCGGAGCTGAGGGCGGCCCTGGACGAAGGGATGATCTCGGACGTCAGCCTCATCCCGTCGTACCGCGACGTCCAGGCTCATCAGCGGGCGATCGGCGTGGTCCGCGACCTCGCCGCGAAGAGGCGAACGCCGATCACCGTGGAGCTCGTCAAGCGCATGTACTGCGCGCTGACGCCCGAAGAAACCGATCCCAGGACGTTGAGGTTCAGGGAGGAGATGCCGCTGCACCGGCTCTACTTCCACGAGATCGCGCCCACGAAGAAGATCGAGGGCCGCTTCGTCAAGCTCGTCGAGTGGATCAACGACCCCTCGACGAAAGCCGCGATCCATCCGATCCGGCTCGCAGCCAGGGCCCACCTGAAGATGCTCCAGATCTACCCCTACACGAAGAACTCGGGGAAGCTCGCGCGGCTCCTGATGAATCTGCTCCTGATGCGCTCCGATTATCACCCCGCGATCATCCACTCGACGGAGCGGCAGGTCTACTACGAGTCGCTGCGAGCCTCGTCCCACGCGCTGACCAACATCGTGATGGAGTCGCTCGACAACTCGATGGAGAGCGCGCTCAGATTCCTCGGCGAGTACGCGCGCGTCGCGCGCTCCGCCTGATCGCCGACGTCCCTCAGGGCTGTCCGGGCAGGATCTCGAGCGCGCCGGGCATGATCTCCTCGCCGACGAGCAGGGTGGTCTCCGCCTCCCGGCGAAGCGCCAGGAGGACCTGCCGGCCGGGCGCGGAATAGCGGTAGTACTCGTACTGGCCGGGGCTGAAGCGCGAGACCTCGCCCTGCGAGGTCGCCTGGGCCATGCCTCGCTTCCGCATCCGGTAGGACACGCCGCGATGAGGGACCGTGTCGGGAGCCGATCCCGCCAGATCGAGCCCGGCGGCCTCCTCGAGGAGCGACCGGAGGGCGGGCTGGCCCTCCTCCGCGAGGAGCCATCGGTCCCGCTTGCCGTCGGTCACCGTGAAGAGCCTGAAGACCTGGCCCTCCTCGTTGAAGATCAGCTCTCCGGTCACGATGTAGTCGGAGCCCATGTAGAGCAGCGCATCGCCCACGCGGACGTCGCCGGTTCGACGAGGAGGTGGCTTCGCGGCGGCCTCCTTGGCCTTCTTCCTGCGACGGCGCTTCAGGATGTAGCCGGCCGCTCCGGCCCCCGCGACGATCAATGCCAGCTCGAGTATCACCGAAAGGCCTCCGTCAGCTTCCTTGCGACCAGAAGAGGATCCGCGGCCCGCGCCAGCGCTCCGATCACTGCGACCGCGTGAGCGCCCGTGGCCACGATGGCGGGCGCGCTCTCTTCGTCGATTCCTCCGATCGCCACGACGGGCCTCGTCGACTCCCGAACGCAAGCCGCCAGTCCTTCGATTCCAACCGGAGGAGCGTGCCGCGACTTGCTGGCGGTCTCGAACACGGGCCCGAATCCCAGGTAGTCGGCACCCGAATTCAGCGCGGCCCGAACCTGGGCCAGGTCGTGCGTGGAGACCCCGACGATCCCGACGGCGCTTCCCGAGCGACGCACGACCTCGCGAACGTCCGCGACGTCGAGATCCTCCTGCCCGACGTGGACGCCGTCCGCACCGCTCGCGATCGCGACGTCGACCCGGTCATCGATGATCAGCGGGACCTGCCGGGCCCGACAGAGTGGCACGAGGTCTCGCGCCACTCGCAGGAGCTCGCCCGAGGACGCCGCCTTGCCGCGAAGCTGGAGGGCCACGGCCCCGCAATCGAGCACGATGGAAGCAAAACGGCAAGGATCCCGACCGCCGAGCGCCTGGAGGTCGACGATCGCGTACAGACCACGCGAAAAAGACGGAGCGGAGAGGGACACCGCCCACGACTAAAGACGAAACGCCGGTCGGTCGCAAGTCAGGACGCGAGAGACCGGGTCTTTTTCCCGAGCGCAGCCATCGGGCGAACGCCTATACTCGGCCCCGATGAGGCGCCTCTTCCTCGTACTCGCCATCGCTTCGTACGCCCTGCCGGCTGTCGCGCAGGACGAGCTCGACCGCTCGTTCGCCCTCGAGATCTTCCGTCCGACGCTCGATGCCGACGGCTTCCTCACGCAGGAGGGGACACGGACGCCCGGTCCGTTCCTCTGGAACGTCGGGCTGCACCTGCACTGGGCCCAGGCTCCGCTGGTGCTCTCGGACCCGGACACGGGTGACGAGACCGACCTCGTCGAGCACTCGCTCGCGATGGACTACGTCTTCGCCATCGGGATCGGAAAGCGGCTCGAGGTCGGGCTGGGCCTTCCGGTGGCGCTCTCGCAGGAGGGCGACCTGGCCAAGATCGGAGGCCATGAGCTCTCGTCGGTCGGCTTCGGCGATCTGCGGCTCGCGGTCAAGTGGTCGATCATCGACAACACCGCCGACGGGCCGGGGCTTGCAGCGATCCTGTCCGGCACGGCCCCCATCGGAGACCGCGAGAACTTCCTGGGCGAGGCCTCGTTCACGCTCGACCCGCGAATCGCCGCGGACTTCAAGCTCCTCGGCATCGCGATAGGCGCCAACGTCGGCTACCGCTATCGCCAGGAGGTGAGCCGCCTGAAGAACCTGCGGACGGGCGACGAGATCCTGCTCGGCGCGGGTCTGAGGGCTCCGGTCGCCTTGCGCGGAAAGCTCGCCCTGCTCCTCGAGATCTTCGGCGCGACGGCCGCGAAGGACCCCTTCGGCTCCGGCGTGACCTCGCCGGTCGAGGCCGACGGTGGGCTGCGCCTGGCGCTCGGGGACATCCTGGTCCAGGCGACCGGCGGGCTGGGGATCGGCACCGGGTACGGTACGCCCGCCTATCGGATCGGGGGCGGAGCGACCTGGGCACCGCGAACGCACGACTCCGACAGCGACGGTCTCACCGACGGCTCCGACATGTGCCCCAGGATCGCCGAGGACATGGACGACTTCGAGGACGGCGACGGCTGCCCGGAGTCGGACAACGACGCCGACGGTGTCTACGACTTCGAGGACCGCTGCCCCGTCGAAGCCGCGGTGCGCAACCGCGACGCCGACGGCGACGGCTGCACGGATCCCGATCGCGACTCGGACGGGATCCTCGACGAAGCCGACGACTGCCCCGAGGAGGCGGAGGACCGCGACGAGTTCCAGGACAGCGACGGCTGCCCCGATCCCGACAATGACGGCGACGCGATCCCCGATGCGTCGGATCAGTGCCCCAACGACCGCGAGGACAGGCCGTCCGAGCAGGATGGCTGCCCCGATCCCGACGACGACGACGACGGCATCCCCGACGAGCAGGACCGCTGCCCGTCCGACGCGGAGGACCGCGATCAGTTCGAGGACGAGGACGGCTGCCCCGATCCGGACAACGACCACGACGGGGTCCTCGACGCCGCCGACCGCTGCCCCGATCAGCTCGAGACCATCAACGGCGTCCGGGACGACGACGGTTGCGCGGACCGCGGCGGTCGCGCGCTCGCCGCGCTGGCGAGCGGCGCGCTGGCGCTGAACGGCGCCATCGGGTTCGACGCGGCCGGCGCCCCGACGGCGGCTGCCCAGCGCGTGCTCGACCAGCTCGCGATGGTGCTCATCGCGAACCAGGGCGTCCGGATCCTCGTCACCGGCCCGGCCGGCGAAGGCTCGGCGGATCGGGCAGGCGCGGTGAAGGCGTACCTCTCGTCCCGCGGCGTGGCCACGGGCCGGATCGACGCCGCCGCCGCCGCGGAAGGCGCTACGGGCCGTAACGCGACGATCACGGTCGCGCCTGCCCCGGCCGCGCCTGCCGCACCTGCCGCAGCACCGGCGCCTGTTCCGCCCGCCGCGCCCGCTCCGCAGTAGCTCCCCCAAGCTCGCGTCGTCCGACGACACCGGCCTTCCGCTGGCGGCGGTCTCGAAGAGCTTCTTCGACAACGAGGGCCCCGAGATCTTCGACCTCTGGGCGCCATGGCTCGTGGACCTCATGCCCCCCGGGAAATGGGTCTACCTCGTCACGGCGCTCTCGCTCCTCTTCAACGCGATGGGCTTCGGTCACCGCTTCCAGCTCTGGCGCATCGACGCCAATCGCGTCCGGCTCGAAGGGGAGCTGACGAAGAAGTTCGGGGCGACGACGACTCTGGGCGACATCGCGCGGCTCGAGCCCGAGCCGGCGCACGGGTCGGCGGAGCTCCTCGGGTCGCTTCGGGAGATCGTCGGCAGGCTCGAGGCCCTCGCGGCCCGCTGCCGCAAGCAGTCCCTCTCGGTCCTCGTCCCGATGGGGCAAGAGATGAGCTACCGGTACCAGGAGACCCTGATCCACGAGACCCTGGCGGTGCTCAGGGCCTTCGTCGAGAGGGTCGACGCGTCTAGCGCCTCACGGTCGCGCGAGCAGGAGTCGACAGGGTCCTGAGCAGGCGCGAGAAGGCTCCGCGAACGGCGCCCTCGAGCGCCTGGTCTTGCATCCTGCGCTCTCTCGCCACGTTGAAGTTGTCTCGGCTCTCCTCGGCGGTCGCGGCGCCGTTGAGGAGCATCCTCAGCTCGCGGCCCGGATCGGAGAGCACCATCAGCGAGATCTCGCACCGGACGCTCTGGGTGCGGCTCGTGCTCTGGCGGGACATGTGAGCGACCGTCCCCTCGAGGAAATAGCGCTCGACCCTGCGGCGGCCGACCTCCTGGAGGAATCGGGCGTCGGGCGCTCCGGGCGTGATGACCACGGTGCCTGCCGCCCGAAGCTCGCCCAGGATCACGTCGCGCAGCCTCTGCCTGAGCTCGTCGCCACGGACCTGGCTACGGTTCGCCATCGCGCCGACGCCGATCGCAACCCTGATGGCGTTCCAGTCGACCTCGTCGGGGGCGAGCCTGGACAGGGCGCGGATGGCCAGATCGATCTGCTGTCGCACCACGGTCGCCGAGTCCATCTGGGTACGACGAAGCGCGGGCAGCGCCGCGCGGTCGCCGAGGCGGGCCAGGCTCACGGCGGCGGCGGCCCGCACCGCAGGCTGGTCGTCGCGCAGGGCTCGCTCGAGGGGAACGCGAGCCCCGCTCCCGCCGACTCGCCCGAGGGAGAGGCAAGCCTGGACGCGGACGCGGAAGTCGTGGTTGCCGAGGAGCGACACGAGCTGCCGGACTCGCTCGCGATCCTGGGCGCTGTCGGCTCGCAGAGTGACGGGCGTGCTCGTGGCGAGCGCCGCGACGAGCGAAAGGAGGGCGAGGGTTCGGCGGTCTCTCATCACGCGCGGCGACTCCGGCGGCGGGGAGAGCCACCGTGCGGGCCAAGGATGAGCGTCGATCGTAACCGAGCGAGGCGGCCGGCTTCAACGGAGAACAACGCGAATGGGCACGAATGGGTGCAAAGATCGGCCGGGTCAGCGATCGAGCGATCCGAGCGCGGCCGGCAGCCGGCGCAGGGCCCCGCGTATGGCGATCCGGATGGCCGTCTCCCGGGCATCACCGCGAGCTTCGACGCGCCGGCTCGGGCCACCATTCAAGTGGGAGCTGCCGCTCAGGAACGCACGCACCGATCCCCCCGGTCGCTCCACGAGGATCAGCGAAACTTCACAGCTCAGCACGATCTGGGTGGGGTCCGGCAGCCGCACGAGCCGGGTGATCGTTCCTTGCAGCTCGAAGCGGGCCCCCCCGGGCGCCGTCGAGGCACCGAGGCTGGCCCCGAGCTCCTGGATGAGGAGCCTGCGTAGAAGCGCACGGGTCTCGCCAGACCCACCCATCTCCCCGACCGTGACCAGCGGAGTGCTGGCCGCCGAGACGCTGGGAATCGCAATCAGCCCCCACAGGACCAGTATCCCGCGCATTCCGAGGTATCGCAGGCCCGGCGGGCGGCGGTCAAGAAATCAGCGGCGACCCAGGGATCGAAGGCGGCCCGCCATGCGCCAGGGAGAGGCTGCCGGCCGGGAGGTCGCGCTCTCCCGCGATCCGCCGGCGCCGTTGCCCCTGCGGGCGCAGGCGACGGCCGCGCCGAGCGCGGTCAGGGCATCGAGCCGCGGCAAGGGTTCGGTCAGAGCGGCGCGGTTCTTCGCGATGAAACCGGTGTCGTAGCTGCCTTCGAGGATCTGGGGGTGATCGACCAGCCGGCGGTGGAGCTCGAGGTTCGTCACCGGCCCGAGGAGCACGTACTCCTGAAGCGCCCGTCGCATCCGGGCGAGCGCACGAGGTCGGTCCTGGGCCCACACCGAGAGCTTCGACAAGAGGGGGTCGTACTCCATCGGAACGTCGAACCCTTCGTAGATCCCGCTGTCGTCGCGGACTCCGGGCCCGCCGGGTGGGCGCAGCCGCTCGATTCGCGCGGGGCTCGGCAGGAAGTCGTGGGCGGGGTCTTCCGCGTAGATCCGGCATTCGATCGCGGCGCCTCTCCGCTGGAGGCTCTCCTGGCCGTAGCCGAGCGGCTCGCCCGCGGCGATTCGAACCTGCTCGCGCACGATGTCGACTCCGGTCACGAGCTCGGTGATCGGGTGCTCGACCTGCAGGCGCGTGTTCATCTCGAGGAACCAGTAGCTGCCCGCGGGATCCATGAGGAACTCCACGGTTCCCGCGCCGACGTAGTCCACGGCTCGCGCCGCGCGCACCGCGACCTCGCCCATCTCGGCCACCCTCGCGCCAGTCGCGGCGGGAGCGGGGCTGGGTGTCTCCTCGAGCACTTTCTGGTGTCGCCGCTGGATCGAGCAGTCGCGCTCGAACAGGTGAACGGCTCCTCCGTGGGCGTCCGCCAGCACCTGTATCTCCACGTGCCTGGGCGAGACGATCGCCTTCTCGAGGTACACCCGATCGTCACCGAAGGCCTTTCGCGACTCCGATCTGGCCCGTTCGTACGCGGCGTCGAGCTCCGCAGCGCAGGCGACGAGCCTCATGCCCTTGCCGCCGCCGCCCGCTGCTGCCTTGAGCATCACCGGGTAGCCGATCTGCTCGGCGGCTCGACGAAGCGACTCGAGGTCGCCGGCCTCCGTGCCGGGGACGACGGGGACTCCCGCCTGGCGCATCCGGGCCCGGGCCGCCGTCTTCTCGCCCATTGCCCGCATGGCGGGCGCGCGCGGTCCGATGAACGCGATGCCCTTCGATTCGCAGGCCTCGGCGAGCTCCGGGTTCTCGGAGAGGAACCCGTACCCGGGGTGGATCGCGTCGGCCGACGAGCGGCTCGCGGCGTCGAGGATGCGCTGGATGTCGAGGTAGCTCTCGCGGGGCGGCGGCGGGCCGATCCGGACCGACTCGTCGCAGGAACGCACGTGCAGCGCGCGCGCGTCCGCGTCGGAGTACACGGCCACGGATGCGATCCGCATTTCCCGCAAGGTCCGGGCGACACGGACCGCGATCTCCCCCCGGTTGGCTATCAGGACCTTTCGAATCATCGCGGGTCTTTCCTACTCCGACAGCGGACACTTTTCCACCCCGGTTGCGCGTCGTATAGAATCGCGGTCCGGAGAGAGACGTGAGAGAGTCAACCGAGCCATGAGTCGGCGCCAGCGAACGGAGGCGGATTCACTCCGCCATAGTGAGCGAGCATTCCGTGCCTCCACGCGGGGGGGCCCGCGGGGGGGGCGACGCCCCACACGCGTTCGATGATACCTCTGTCCCGCAACTGCATTGGCCCGCAGGAGGAGGCGGCCGTGCTCGACGTGCTCCGCTCGGGCTTCCTCGTCCAGGGCTTGCAGGTCGCCGCGTTCGAGGTGGCGATCGTCAAGCGAACCGGAGCAGCGCACGCGGTCGCGGTCTCGAGTGGGACGGCGGCGCTTCACCTGGCGCTCTGGTCGCTGGGAGTGGGGCGCGGCGACGAGGTCGTCGTCCCGGCGCTGACCTTTCCCGCACCCGCCAACGTGGTCGCCGCGCTCGGAGCGACGCCGATCTTCGCGGACGTGGAGCCGGACACCTGGAACGTGAGCGCGCGAACGGTGGGAGCCGTGATGGGCTCGCGCACGAAGGCGGTCGTGGTGGTCGACCAGTTCGGGGTGCCCGCCGATCTGCCGGGGATCGCGAGAGCGGTCTCGGTGCCGCTGATCGAGGACGCGGCCTGCGCGCTCGGTTCGTCGTTCGACGGTCGTTTCTGCGGAGCGCTCGCCCCGATCGCCACGCTCTCCTTCCATCCCCGCAAGGTCGTGACCACCGGCGAGGGCGGGATGGTCCTCTGCGAGGGCCAGGCGTTCGCGGACCGGATCGTGGGGCTGCGCAACCACGGGATGGCGTTCTTGCCGCCTTACTCGGCGCCAGGGCTCAACTACCGGATGCCCGAGGTCTGCGCGGCCATGGGGAGGGTGCAGCTCGAGCGCCTCGACGGTTTCCTCGAGGCGCGCGCCGCGATCGCCGAGATCTACGCGTCGGAGCTCGAGCTCACGACGCAGCGCGCCCTGCCCGCGTCCAGGGTGAATCACCAGACATACGGGGTCCTTCTTCCCGAGGGTACGGGGGTCTCCGACCGCGACAGGGTAGTCGTCAACCTCAGGTCGCGGGGAGTGGAAGCCCAGATCCTCTCGTTCGCGAACAACTCGTTGCCCGCCTTCGCGCCCGCCGGCCAGAAGGCGCCGGTCGCCGAGTCGATCGCGGCGAGGGGCATCGCGCTTCCTCTACACCCGGCCATGTCGCGAGAGGACGCGAAGAAGGTCGTCGCCACGGTTCGCGAGGTGATCGAGCGATGAGCGAGGCCCCGAGCGCGACGCCCAAACCGCGGCCAGGCGGCGCCGACGATCTGGTCATGAAGGTGTTCGACCTGGCCAAGACCTTCCGGCTGGGCTTCTTCCGCAAGCGCATCGACGCCGTTCGTGGAGTGTCGTTCCACGTCCGGCGCGGCGAGATCTTCGGCGTCCTCGGTCCCAACGGCGCGGGAAAGACCACGACCCTCAAGGTGGTCGTCGGCCTGATCTTTCCCACGTCGGGCTCCGCCGAGGTCTTCGGGATGCCGGCGCCGTCGGCACGCGCCGCCCGACGAATCGGCTTCTTGCCGGAGAGCCCGTACTTCTACGAGTACCTGAAGCCGACCGAGTTCCTCGACTTCTATGCGCGTCTGTTCGGCATGCCCCGCGACCAGCGGCGCAAGCGGGCCAGGGACCTCCTCGGGCGAGTGGGCCTGGCGCACGCGCTCGATCGGCCTCTCAGGAAGTTCTCGAAGGGGATGCTCCAGAGGGTCGGTCTCGCGCAGGCGCTGATCAACGATCCGGAGCTCCTCATCCTCGACGAGCCGATGACCGGGCTCGACCCCATAGGCCGCAAGGAGGTGCGCGACCTCATCCTCGAGGAGAACCGGCGCGGGAAGACGATCGTCTTCTCCTCCCACATCCTGTCCGACGTCGAGATGCTCTGTCACCGCGTCGCCATCATCCACAAGGGCAAGGTGGTGGACGAGGGCCCGCTGACCCGCCTCTTGCGTCCCGAGATCCGTCGAGTCGAGGTCGACCTCTGCGAGGTGACGTCGGAGACGGTGGAGTCGCTCCGGCAAGGCGCGGTCGACGTCATCGCACGCGACCAGGGGATGGTCACCGTGGTCGTCGAGGGGGAGTCCCTGGTCGGGCCGCTGCTCACGAAGGCCCTCGCCGCAGGCGCCCAGGTCGTTGCGGTCACGCCGCGCCGCGAGACGCTGGAGGATCTCTTCGTCCGCCGCGCTCTCGAAGGTGGGGACTAGCCGAACTGCAGCGACACGAAGAAGTCGTGGAGCGCGACGACGTCACGGGGATGCAGGTCGCGGAAGGACACGCCCATGCCCGCCTCCTCCTTCTCCGTGCCGATCCATCGGACCTCGCCGCGGACGCGGACCGGCTCCCACGTCGCCGGCGACGAGATCGAGATCTCGATCGAGCTGCCGACGGGAAGAGGCGAATCGGTGAGGATGAAGGCGCCGCCGACGCCGATGTTGCGGGTCAGCGCATCGACCTCGCGTGCGTGCGGCTCGTCCAGCCGCCGGTAGCGGATCCGGACGCGGATCTCGGGGCGCGGCTGGGAGCGGAAATGCCGGTCGGGCAAGCGGAGCTCATCCTACCATGCGGCTCCTGGGGTCGAGCCGGTCGCGCAGGGCGTCGCCAACCAGGGTGCGGTCGCGCACCGTCGTTGCGTCAACCGCGGGCGGGCGGCGCGCGGGCTCCGAGGTGGTCCAGGTCGGGGTTGGACCGAGGCTGAGGCGACAACTGCCTGTTGGCTCCGACGGCGGAGCCACTTGTACCAGGCCCGCTTCGCCTCCTCGACGAGAGCATCAGCAAGCTGCGGAAGTTGCCGCTGACGCCGAAGTTGAAGTGGCCCCGGATGCGTCTCGTGAGCGCGGCGTGCTGCACCTTGACCGGTAGGTGTCGATGGCGGCGACACCAATCGGCGACGTTCTGTACCGACCGTCGCAGGCGCGCGTGCCGGGTCTTGCACATCATCCCCCATCGGCCGCTCCGGGCGCGCCGCCAGTGCAGCGTGAACCCGAGGAAGTGAGATGCGGCCGTCGACCGCGGCTCCTGTCTCCCCTTGCCGTCGGTCTACCTCGGCGTGGATGCTTCTCCGACCTATCCTCTCTCGAGCGCGCGTGACGCGACGCGACCCTCAGCCGATCACCTCGCCCGCGTGCAGTAGGCGGACGAATGACTCGACGGGCAGGACGCGAACCGAACCATCGCGCTGCGGCGACGCGCCGAGATAAACGGCCCATGCGCCCGTGATCGGGAGCGCCGACGCGAGGGCGCGCAAGCCACGGCCGTGAGAGCTGCGCCAGTCGCGGGCCGCCTTCACCTCGATCCCGACCGTCCGGTGGGCCTCGCGGAGGACGAAATCCACCTCGACACCATCGGGCGTTCGCCAATAGGAGAGCTCACCCGGCAGGCTTGCCACGTCCATGCGCGTGCGCAGCTCGTGCAGGACGTACGTCTCGAGCAGCGCGCCAAGCTCCTCCGCCGTCGGCTCGGTCCGGTGCCGGCCGGCGATCGCGCGAGCGACGCCCGAGTCGAACCAGTAGAACTTGGGATGCGCTTGCTCCTTGATCCTCGCGCGCGGGCGGTACGCTGGAAGAAGCGTTCCCACGAGTGTGTCCAGCAGGATCTGGAAGTAGCCCTGGACGGTCGTCCGCTGCACGCCCGCGTCGCGAGCAAGGCTCGACACGTTGGTGATCTGAGCGTTCGCGAGCGCCGAGCACTCCAGGAAGCGCGCGAAGGCGCCGAGGTCGCGGACGAACGCCTCGGCCTGGATCTCCTCTTTCAGATAGGTCAGGGAGTAGCTCTCCAGCACGTCAGCGGCTTCACGTCCGGCGGCGACGACGATCGGCAGCGTTCCGTACCGCAGGACCCGTGAAGGCACGAAGTCGTCCCCCAGCTCGACCGCGGAGAGCGGGTGCATGTGCCGCACCGATGCCCGGCCAGCGAGCAGGTTTGCCTTGCCACGCACGAGCTTCCGAGCGCTGGAGCCGGACATCGCGAAGCGCCTCCGGGTCGACTCGATGAGGGAGTGGATCTCGGGGAGCAGGGCGGGTACCTGCTGCACCTCATCGACCACCACCCACTCCCGGTCGTCGAACGCCTCTACCTGGCGACGGAAGAGCGCCGGATCTCGCAGGAGCGGCACCCTCACGTCCGCGCGAAGCAAGTCGAAGGCATGGGCCGTGGGAAAGTTGGCGCGCAGCCAGGTGCTCTTGCCGGTCGCACGGGGCCCGAACAGGAAGAACGATCGACGGGGAGCGGCCAGCAGCCGTGGATACATCGCCGGCAATTTTCCTGTCTAAGTGCCGGCGATGTCAACGTCGAGGGCGGCCGCTCCGGGCGCGCCGCCAGTGCAGCATGACCGTTCCACGAGCAGCTTCGTCGGGCAAGCGGAGCTCATCTTACCATGCGGCTCCTGGGGTCGAGGCGGTCGCGCAGGGCGTCGCCAGCGAGGTTGAAGCCGAGGAGCGTCACCGCGATCGCGATCCCGGCGACCATCGCGACTCGCGAGGTGCGCAGGAGGTAGCCGGTGCCCTGGTCGAGCAGGGCGCCCCAGGAAGCGGCGGTCGTCCCCATGCCCAGGAAGGAGAGGCTCGACTCCACGAGGATGGTCCCGCCTGCGGCGTAGGTCGCCTGGACGATCAAGGGACCGACGAGGAGCGGGACCAGGTGGCGGTAGACGATTCGCGCGGGGCCGACGCCCACGGCGCGCGCGGCCGTCACGATCTCCTGCTCTCTGAGCGCGAGGACCTGGGCCCGCGCCACGCGCGCGTAACCGACCCATCCGGTGATGCACAGGGCCGCGATGAGATGGAGCGTGCCGGGTCGCGCGACGAGCGCCGCGAACGCCACGTTGAGGATGAGGTGCGGGAACGCCATGAAGACGTCGATCAGCGCGCGCACCACGCCGTCGGCAGGGCCACCGGTGTAGCCGCCGACGGCCCCGAGCGTCGTGCCCAGGACGAGGGAGATGCCGACGACCGCGAGCGCGATTCCGCCCGCGAGCCGCGCCCCGTGGAGGAGCGAGCTCAAGAGGTCGACACCGTTCTCCCCCGTCCCGAGGAGGTGCCGTGAGCTCGGCGGCTCGAGCTCCTCGCGCGGGTCGAGGTGGTCCGCGGCGTACGGCGCGACCAGAGGGCCGCCCAGCGCGGTCAGCGCGAACAGCGCCACGATGGCGTATCCGATGCGGGCCATCCACCGGCGGATCATCGCGTCACCCTGATCCGGGGGTCGAGCAGGCCGTACGACAGATCGGTCAACAGGTTCAGGACGACGAACGTGGCCGCCGTGACCAGGACGCACCCCTGGATGACGGGGATGTCGCGCGCGAAGAAGCCCTCGAGGAAGAGCGTCCCGAGGCCCTGACGCTCGAAGATCTTCTCGGTGATCACGGCGCCCCCGAGGAGCGCGCCGAGCTGCGCGCCGCCCACGGTGACGACCGGCAAGAGCGCGTTTCTCAGCGCGTGCTTCCCCACGACGAGCCACTCGGCGAGCCCTCTCGCCCGCGCGGCCGTGACGTACAGCTCACCCATGACGTCCAGGAGGCTCGTGCGGGTCAGCCGCACGAGGATGGCGAGGAGCGCGCCGCCGAGCGTGAGGGCCGGGAGGACGAGCCCGGGCAGGCCGGGGTCGTCGTCGCCGGGCAGCGGCAGCCACCCGAGCCGGATGGCGAACGCGACGATCAAGAGCGGCCCGAGCCACACGGTGGGCATCGCGAGACCGGCGAGGGAGACGGCGGTCGCCGCTCCGTCCAGCGCCGTACCGCGGCGAACCGCGGCGATCGCGCCGAGCGGGAGGGCGAGGAGGATCGCGACGAAGAGCGCCGCCCCGGCGAGCACCAGCGTGTGCGGGTAGACCTGGGCGATCTTCGACGACACCGACACGCCCCGCTCGCGGAAGCTGGTGCCGAGCGTGCCCGAGGCGACGTCCCGGAGGTACAGCCCGTACTGGACGGGAAGCGAGCGATCGAGCCTGAGGTGCGCCCTGAGCGCGGCGCGATCGGCCGCGGTCGCCTCGTCGCCGAGGATCGCGTCGACCGGGTCGCCGGGGATCAGGTGGACCAGGAAGAATACGAGAGTCACGACGCCCAGGATGGTCGTGAGCGCCGTGCCCATCCGGACGAGCGCGAAGCGGAGCAAGGGCTACTCCGGGGTCGTGTCCACGCAGTAGCGACCGGAGCGGCTCTCGTCGATGATCAACGAGTCGTTGTCAGCGGGATCGACGCAGTCGTAGCCGCCGCCGCGGCAGTCGCCGCTCGACTCGCACTTCGCCATGCAGTACCGCCGCTCGAAGCGCGGCTCGCTGCCGAACTGCACGCAGAGCGCGTCATCCGGACAGTCGTCGGGCCCGCAGTTCTTGACCGTGCAGTAGCCGCCGCTCTGGGCGAGGTCGCAGATCCGGTCGCCCTCGGGGCTGCAGTCGACGCTCGACTGGCAGTCGTCCCCTATCTCTGCGCCGCAGGCCGAGAGGAACAGTGTCAGCGAAAGGAGGGCCGGGCGCATCGGGCAGGGGCATCCTACTCGCCGCGGCGCAGGTCGCAAGCCCCGAACTGGCGACATTCCGGGCTAGGATGCACTGGATGGCGGGCCCTTCGGACATCCTCGAGCGTGCGGCGAAGGCGCGGCCCGACCATCCCATGCTGGTGTGCGTCGGGGAAAAGGGCGAGGTGACCGGGCGCACCTACGGACAGGTCGCGGAGCGGGCGAGGCGGGTGGCGGCTGGCCTGGCCGGAAGAGGAATCGCGGCCGGCGACCGGGTTCTTCTCGCCCTCGAGAATACGACGACCTTCTTCGAGTGTTGGTTTGGGGTGATGCGGGCAGGAGCCGCGGCCGTGTGCGTGAGCCCCAGGCTCGCGCCAGCCGAGGTCTCGCACGTCGTGCGGGACGCGCGCCCCCGGCTGGCGCTGGCGCAGAGGGCCGCGCTGTACAGGATCGGCGACGCGCTCGCGCCCGTCGGGGAGGTCCTGGCGGAGGACGAGCATGGCCGCCTCGATGGGTCGGGTCCCGTCCCCTCTCCCGCCCCGGAGGCGCCCGCCCTCGTGCTCTACACGTCCGGGTCGACCAGTCGTCCCAAGGGTGTGCTGATCACGGGCGCGAGCCTCGGCTTCGCGGCCGAGCGGATGCTGGAGAGCCTCCCGCTGACCGGGGACGACCGGTCGCTCGTGGCGCTGCCGGTCTCGCACGTCAACGCGCTCGCGTACTCGACGATGCCCGCGGTCGGAGCGGGCGCGACCATCGTCGCGATGGACCGCTTCCGGGCGAGCACCTGGCTCGATGTGGCCCGCGAGCACGGCGCGACCGTGGCGAGCCTCAGCATGGCGGCGCTCCGGATCCTTCTGGGACGCTCGCCTTGCGGGGCCGACCGCTCCCATCGTATGCGCACGATCGGATGCGGCGCGCGCTGGCGCGAGGTCGAGGAGCGCTTCGGAGCCCGGACGATCGGGTGGTACGGCATGACCGAGACCGTGATCCCGCCGCTCGTCGCGCCGCCGGACGCGCCGTATGGCTCCTGCGGCCGACCCACCAGAGGCTACGAGGTCCGCCTCGACGGCGATGGGCGGCTCTTCGTTCGTGGAAGGCGCGGGGTCGAGCTGTTCGCGGGGTACGTGGGCGATCCGACCGATCGCGTCGACGCGGACGGCTGGCTCGAGACGGGGGATCGGCTGCGATCCGACGAGGGGGGCAACCACTTCTTCGTCTCGCGGGACGGCGATGTGCTGCGCGTCGGAGGCGAGAACGTGGCAGCGCCCGAGATCGAGCGGGTGCTGCTCTCGCACCCGGCCGTGCTCGAGGCGGCTGTGGTGGGTGGCCCGGACCGGGCGCTGGGCGAGGTGCCCGTGGCTTTCGTCGTCGTCCGCGAGGGCCACTCCGTCCAACGCGAGGAGCTCGCCCTCTTGTGCGGTCGCGAGCTGGCGCCCTGGAAGGTTCCCCGTCGCTTCGAGCTCGTGGCCGAGCTTCCCCGCGTGACGCTCGACAAGGTCGACAAGAAGGCGCTGCGCTCCGAGGTCGGGTGGAATGAGATCGACTGATCGTTCGGAGCTCCGCCCCGGGGACACACCCGGCAGGCGCGCTGCAACACACGCGGATTCGGGAAGTGATCTCCTGGGCGACCCGACGTCCGGAACGAAATGCGCGGTTGTGTCCAGAAACCAAGGGAAGTCGCGCCGTTGCAGACCGGGTGCGTGTCCCCTGATCGGGGCAGTGCTGGTGACGTGCTTGGCGGCGGAAGGGACTGCTCCATCTGATCGGCCCGATGCGGGTTTGGCGCCCGCGGCCCCTGCCGGTGCGGCCCCTCCGGCGGCGAGCTCCGCTGCGCCGGCAAGCGTTGCGAGCGCGATCGAATCGCACGATCTCGCGGCTGCGTGGACGGCCCTCGAGGCCGCCCCCGAGTCGCCCGCCGTGCGCTTCCTCAGGGGCTGGGTCGGGCACTCTCTCGGCAACGACGCACGGGCGGTCGGACAGCTCGAGGCCGCGGCCGGCGCGTTCCCCGAGCTCGAGGACTACCGGCTCTGGGCGCTGGCTGGCGCGCGGCTGGCCTCGGGCGACGCGGAGGGCGCGGCGCGGGCCGCCGAGGAGCTAGAGGCGATGTCGGGGAGCCGGTTCTCTGCGAAGGCCGCGGTCCTGCGCGCCCGTGCGCTCGAGGCCGCGGGGAGGGAGCGCGACGCCGCCACGGTCCTGACCAAGCTGCTCGATGGACGCGCGGGCGGCGGAGTCGATCGGCCCGCGGCGCGCGCGACCCTCGCCAGGTGCCTCGAGAAGGGAGGGGACGCGGCGGGTGCGGCTCGCGAGTGGCGTCTGATCGCCGTGAGCGCGCCCGAGAGCGGCGCGGCGACTCGTGCCCTCGAGGCGCTCGGACGTCTCGTCCCCGATCAGCCGCTGACCGCCGCGGAGAGGCTGCGTCGCGCGGAGCGGCTGCACGAGAAGAACCGCCACGAGGGCGCGATCGCCGAGCTGGAACGGATGGGCCCTCGGCCGGCCGGCGTCCGGGCGATGCGCCTGAAGTGGCTGCGCGGCGCCTCGCTCTACGAGATGCGCGGCCACTACGAGGAGGCGGCCCGGATCCTGGGGGAGGTCGCGCGGAGCGGCGGTCCGGAAGCGGAGGATGCCGCGTTCCTCGCCGCGCGGTCGCTGTCTCGCGCCCATCACGACTCCGAGGCAGCCGCCGCGTTCCGGCGCTTCGCCCGCGCGCACCCGACGTCCGCGCGCGTCGACGAGGCGTTGCGCCTGGCGGCGCTCGCCGAGCTCGAGGGAGGTCGCGCGAAGCGCGGCGCCAGGGAGCTCGCCAGGCTCGAGAGGACGACCAAGGACCTCGCGATCCGGCAGGACGCCCGATGGCGCGTGGGCTTCGAGCTCGTGGCGTCCGGGAAAGCGCGCGCCGCGATCCCCATCCTCGATTCCTACGCTGCCGACGCCGACCAGGCGATGGACCGCGCGCGCGGCGCCTACTGGGGTGCGGTCGCGCGGCTCGCGGCGAAGCGAACGAAGGACGGCACCGCACGGCTGAGGAAGGTGGTCGCGGAGAGTCCGCTCCACTTCTATGGCCTCTTCGCCCGCCAGCGGCTGCTCGATCTCGGCGAGGATCCAGGCCCGCCGTTTGGCACGCGGACGACTCCCGATCCGGAGCCTCCCATCTCGCCCGCCAGGGCTCCGACGAAGGCGATCGAGACGCTCCTCGCCCTGGGCCTGGTGGGCGAAGCGGAGCACGAGATCGGGCGGGTGAAGGGCCTCGGGCGCCAGGACCTCGTCGCCTTGTACCGCACGGCCCACGCGACCGAGCGGCTCTATCGCCTGGCTCGTGACACGATGGGCGGCGCGCTCGACCGACCGCCGGCCGGCGACGCGAGGCTGGCCTGGGCGCTGGCGTACCCTCGACCTCATCGCACGCTGGTCGACGACGAGGCGCGCGCCGCCGGCCTCCCCGAAGGGCTCCTGTGGGCGATCATGCGGCAGGAATCGAGCTTCGACCCGGAGGTGGTCTCCTACGCGAACGCCGTGGGCCTCTTGCAGCTCTTGCCGAGCACCGCGCGGCGCGTGGCAACCGACGGCGGGCTGCGCTACGAGGAAGGCATGCTCTTCGAGCCCGCCAGGAACATCGAGCTCGGCGCTCGCTACCTCGGGGGCCTCCTGCGCCGCTTCAAGGGTCAGCTTCCGCTCGCGATCGCCGCCTACAACGGCGGCCCCGGCAACGTCGACCTGTGGCTGGCGCGGTTCGGCGATCGCGCGACCGACGAGTTCGTCGAGCGCATCCCGTTCGACCAGACCCGCAACTACGTCCGGCGTGTCCTGGGCAGCTACGCCCGCTATCGGTACCTGTACGGCGGCACGGGCGACTGGCCGATCGAGGTCCCGATGACGCTCGACCGCACGCGCGCGAGCGGTCCGGACTACTGAGAAATCCAAGACCACCAAGGCCTGAGATTCCGAGGACTTCGACCTGTTGCCGCACCGCGTCGTTCGCCGGCGCGGACGGTGGCTACTTGACCTTGTTCGAGCCGCCGGAACGTCACGGTGTCACACCCGCGCCGGAGCGAGGTTTTCGCCGGTCCTCTCCTGGCACGGGCCGTGCGTAGCGGGCGGGCGAAACAGAGAGGAAGGTTCGACATGACCAGGGACAGGTGGTGGGGCGTACTGTTCGCGGCCGCGTTCGGCGGAGCGGGTTGCATGGGCGCCGCGACGGAGAACACGGGCGCGGCGGTAGGCATCGAGTGGGACGATCCGGCGACGGGTCCCACGGGCAGGTGGCAGGGGCAGACGGAGTTCGAGAGCGCCGGGCCGTGGTCGCGCATCTGGGGCCCGTGGCTTCGCAGCCTCGGTGCAGAGGCGAGCCCCGAGGCGAAGGACGCGGCGCGCGTGATCGAAGAGAGCGACATCTTCAAGGTCGCCGGCGACACGCTGTGGGTGCTCAATCCCTATCGCGGCCTCGTCGCGATCGACATCTACAATCCCGACCGGCCCGAGATCGTGGGGCGCGCGCCGATCTTCGGTTCGCCCAAGGACATGTACGTCCGCGGCGACCGCGCGTTCGTCCTGATGAACGACTACTACTCGTGGGGCCAGTCCTCGGGGCAGTACCGCGGCTCGCAGGTGCTCGTCGTCGACGTTCAGGACGCGACGGAGCCCGAGATCGTCGGCTCCTTCCCGGTCGCCGGCAACGTCGAGGACAGCCGCCTGGTCGGCGACATCCTGTACGTCGTGAGCGCGAGCTGGGCGTACACGAACAACGAGTACGTCGACGCCACGCACGTGCTGTCGGTCGACGTCTCCAATCCGTCCGCGATCCACGAGGTAGACCGCGAGTCGTTCGACGGCACCGGCGGCCTCATCCACGTGACCGAGGAGTACATCTTCGTCGCGATGTACGACTGGCAGAGCCAGGGGACGAAGCTCCGCGCGGTCGACATCTCCGATCCGTCGGGCCAGATGGCCCTCGGCGGAGAGGTGACGGTCGAAGGCTACATCCGGGACCGTTTCATGATGAGCTTCGCCGGCGATCATCTGCGCGTCGTCTCGAACGACTGGCAGGACGGCGGGCACATCTTCGTCGACACCTTCGACGCCACGCACGCGCTGAGCCACTCGGGGCATCTCGACCTGGGCGGCATCGGCCAGCTCACCGCGGCCCGCTTCGGCGACGACGTGGCGTACCTGGTGCACCAGGTCCGGATCGACCCGCTCGATGTCATCGATCTGTCGAACCCGTCGTCCCCCATTCGCCTCTCGAGCCTCGAGATCCCGGGCTGGCTCGAGCACGTCGAGATTCGCGGCAATCGCGTCCTCGGCATCGGCTTCGACCAGGCGAACACTACCGTGCCGGCGCGCACCTGCCCCGGCTACACCTACGAGCCGCTGGCCCAGGGCAGGATGCTCTCGGCCGCGATCTTCGACGTGACCGATCCCGGCGCGAGCTGCGAGGCGGCGCGCGTGCGGTTCGGCGAGGGGAACTGGGCCTGGTCCAACGCGTTCTACGACGACAAGGCCCTGCGGTTCCTCGATTCGGACGGCCTGTTGCTCGTTCCGTTCGGCGCCTGGATGGAGAATGACAGCGTGAACGCCGTGCAGATGATCGACGTGGACCTCGAGGCCATGAGCCTCGCGGTGCGCGGCCGGATCGACAGCCTGAGCACGGTCGACCGCTCCTTCGTCGAGGCGGAGCGCCTGATGGCCTTCGGGACCCGCGAGCTGGTGGTGGCGAACATCACGGACCGCTCGAGCCCCGTGATCACCGCGAACCTGGAGCTCACCCGCAACGTCGCGGCCTTCTCGCCTGCCGGGAACATGGGCCAGGCCGTGCAGCTCGTGGGCGACTGGAACGAGGACGCCGAGCTCCGCGTCGTCGACGTCGAGGAGCCCGACGCCGAGAAGTCGGACGTCCTGGGCACGGTGTCCGTCGGCGCCCCGATCGGCGAGATGTACGTGAGCAAGAACATCGTGACCGTGGTCTCCCGCCGCTACACGGACCAGGGCTCGTCGGTGCGGATCGCCAACTTCGACGTCTCCGACCCCTGGAGCCCCCGCGCGCGCGGCGCGCTCGAGCTGCCCGCCGGCTACGGCGGCGGTTACGGGCCGTTCCCGTACATGCGCTACTCGAGCGTCTCGGATGTCGTCCGCGTGCAGTCATCGACGTTCGTGGTCTCCGCGCCGACCGAGGGCGGAATGCGCTACAGCGTCGTCTCCACGCGCGACGCGGACAACCCCCGGGTCGTCTACGAGCAGAACCGGCCGAACGACGAGACCGTCGTCTACGACCTCAGGGTCTTCTGGAACGCCCTGTACGTCGTGGCGTACACGCCAGTCGAGGTCGAGACGCCGGAGATCGACGGAGACTTCGGCGTCCGCACCGAGATGGGCGAGAACCCCGAGGGCTCCGAGGCCCTGACGAGCCGCATCATGCCGCCCTGGCGGCCGCGCCGCGAGCGCGTGCGATACACCGTGACGCGCGTGACCTTCTCGTCGAACGGAACGCCGACGATCGGCCAGGCGATCAGCGTCCCGGGCCGCCTCGTCGACGTCTCGCGCAGCGGCAAGATCTGGACGCTCCTCGACAGCCGCTGGACCGTGCCGCCCGAGTATGCGCAGTGTGGAGGCTTCGCGAACTTCCAGTGCGCGGACCCGGCCACGACCGAGTGCCAGGACGACCCGCGCGATGGCTGCGATCCGCAGAACGGCGGGGCGGACTGCGGCGGCATCTGCGTGCCGACCGGGACCCTGCCGACCTTCGAGGCCGCGCAATCCAAGGCCCTGTTCACCGTGCGCGTGAACCTGGGCCAGGGCACGGCGTCGCTGCTCGACGGCATCCCCGTCGAGGAGGGCGTCGAGGACGTCAAGGTGCGCGGGAACGCGGCCTACTACACGATGTTCGATAGCTGGCGCGGCCCGATCGTCCCCCTGAACGCGGCCGCCGACGGCGCCGATTCGATCATCGCCCCCGAGCCCCGCGAGCCGCAGCTCCGGCTCGTGATCCTCAACTTCTCGGATCCGTCGCGCATCCACGAGGCTTCGTCGACGGCCGTGGAGTCGAACGGCTCGGGCGGTAACCTCCTCGACGTCCGCAACGTCACCTCCACCCGCTACGCCTTCCTCGGCATGGGCTGGGGCGGCTTCGCGGTCTACGACGTGACGAGCATGAACGCCCCGGAGCTCGACCAGTTCGTCCGCTCGAACGCCTGGTACACGAGCCTCGTCGTCAGTCCCCAGAACCGCGCAGCCTACGTCGCCGGCGGCTACTACGGCGTGCAGACCATCGACCTCGATTAGGGCTCCCCCTCCTCCATCGCGAGCGCCTCGCGGACGGAGGCGAAGGCCGCGTCATCGCCGCTGACGAAGCCGCTGACCCGGATCGTCTGGCCCAGGAAGGGCGTGCCGAACTCGCGACGGACGTCGAGGCCGACCAGCGCGTCGCGGATGCGATCGCCGGCCGCGGCGGGCAGACCCGGACCCGCGCAGACGGCGTCGTACGGCAGCCTGCCCGTCACCGCGATGACGCGCAGGCGGCCGGCGGACAGGCCCAGGTCGCGCGCGGCGAGGAGCGCGCCGGAGTAGACCGCGCCCGCGTCGCAGCGGCCGCCGAGGACGTCGCGCATGACGTTCATGTGGTCGCCGCTCATGCGCGTCTCGGAGAACAGGCGGTCCGGATCGAGGAGGTGGCGGCGCAGGTACGTGCGCGGGATGAGGTAGCCGCTCGTCGAGCCCTCCTCGACGTAGCAGAAGCGGCGCCCCGCGAGGTCCGCGGGGGTCTCGATGTGCGAGTCGTCGCGCGTGACCATGTATCCCTCGTACGAGGTCGAGCCCTCGTAGGTCTGCGTGGCGAGCAGGCGCACGCGCGGGTCGCGCTGCTTTGCGCGCACGTACTGCAACGGCTGGAGCTGCGCGAGATCCACGGACCCCCCGAGGAGCATCCGGGTCACGTCCTCGTAGCTCGAGCCGATCGTGAGCTGGAAGCGCCGCTCGAGCTTTCGGCCGAGGAACCTGCGCAGCGGATCCAGCTCTCGCTGCACGACGTCACGGGTCAGGTACGGCACGAGCCCCAGCCGCAAGGGCGGGCCCGGGTAGCTGGGCTCGGGCGGTGAGGTCCCCTGGCGCGGATCGGCGCGGGGAGACGGGCGGCGGTTCGAGATCAGGACGACGACGCCCACGACCAAGGCAAGGAGCACGACCAGGACTCCGCCGAGGCGAGCCAGGCGGCGCCGGCGGGCCGTGCGCGCCGCGACCGCGGGCCCGCTGGGCTCGAGGCGCGTCTCGGCCTCGTGCATCGCGGGGGTGAACCTGGCCGTCCTGACGCTCGAGACCGCGTCCTCGACCGCCGTCCGCTCGGCGGTGATCAGGTCGGCGAAGCGCGAGGCGATCTCCGACTTCAGGATCTCCGGCGACGATCGGCTTCCGGTCTCCTCGAGCACCACGCGCGTCTTCTGCGCCATCTCCGCGGCGGTCTGGAACCGCTTGTCGCGGTCCTTGGCCATCGCACGGACGACGAGCGCGTCCACGAACGGCGGGATCCGCGAGAGGACGGCGCTCGGACGAGGCAGATCCTCTAGGACGATGCTCTGCAGGACCTGCAGCTCCGACGGGCGGTCGAACGGAGACCTTCCGGTCAGGAGCTCGTACGAGAGCGTGCCGAGCGAGAACAGGTCGCTGCGAGGGTCGAGCTGCTCGGCGCGCACCTGCTCGGGCGACATGTACGGGAACTTGCCCTTGAGCGTGCCCACCTCCGTCCCGCGAGAGCCCACCGTCGCCTTGGCGATGCCGAAGTCGACGATCTTGACGATCCCGCCCGAGGTCACCATCAGGTTCTGAGGGCTGATGTCGCGATGGACGACTCCGAGCGGAGCGCCCGACATGTCCCGCAACTGGTGCGCGCAGTCGAGGCCGTCACAGGCTTGCGCCACGATCTCGAGCGCGGCCGGGACCGATATCGGACGCTCGTCCTTGCGGGCCTTGCGGCACATCGCCGCGAGCGTCATGCCCGGGATGTACTCCATCGCGATGAAGTACTCGCCGTCGTGGCAGCCGACGTCGAAGATCTGGACGACGTTGGGGTGGCTGATCAGCGCGGCGAGCCGCGCCTCCTCGGTGAACATCCGGACGAACTCGGGCTCCTCGGCCAGATGGGGCAGGATCTTCTTGACGACCACGAGGCGCTCGAAGCCCGGGATCCCCGCCTGACGGGCCAGGAAGATCTCGGCCATCCCGCCCTTCGCGATGCGGGTGAGCAGCTCGAACCTGCCGAACTGCACGACGCTCGTGGCCGATGCGGGCCCCACCACGGTGGGATCGTGCCACGACGCCGGGCGCCCGAGCAAACCATCCTGGGCGCAGTTCGGACGCCGTCAAGGCACGAGGTGCGGCTCGAGATGAGGGCGAGCACCAACGCCGAGCGAGTGGGGCGGATTTGACTTAGTCTAGAGACCTGGTCATGCTTTTCCGGTGAACGTCACGGTACACGAAGCCAAGACGCAGCTCTCCAGGCTCCTCCGTCGAGTCGCCGCCGGTGAAGAGGTGATCATCCTCCACCGTGACCGTCCCGTGGCCAAGCTGGTGGCGTTCACGCGCAAGCGTCCGCGGGATCTGCGGGCTGACCTGAAGGGACGTGTCCGCATCGCGAAGGACTTCGACGAGACCCCGGCGGACTTCGAGGACTACGCGTGAGCGGAACCTACCTGCTCGACACGCAGGTGCTCCTCCTCTGGCGAAGTGGCGCCGATTCTCTCGGACGCGGCGCCGCCCGTGTGCTCGGGGATGACAAGGCGAAGCTCCTGTTGAGCGTCGCCAGCGTGTGGGAGATCGCGATCAAGCGCTCGATCGGGAAGCTGTCGCTCGATCTCTCGACGCAGGAGTTCGTGGAGACAGCGGTTGCGGCGGGAATCAGTCTGCACCCCATCCGGCCCGAGCATGCGTATCGAACGGAGTCGCTCCCTTGGCATCACCGCGATCCGTTCGATCGGCTCCTCGTCGCACAAGCACTCGTCGACAATCTCGAAGTGGTCACCGGCGACCCGAGGTTCCGGCCTTACGGAGTCGGTGTCGTCTGGTGAAGCTCCGATGGCCCTGCGCGCCCTGCGCGAACCGTGTTGATTCGCGTCTCGCCCTGTGCGTACGCTTCCCCCCGATGTCGAAGGCGAGTCGAGTCGCGCTCGCGGCGCTCCTGTGCGTGAGCGCGGTCTATGCGACGATCCGGAGCGCCGCGCCCGCAAGCTGTGGGTCGCCGGCGGCCGTGCGCTGCGCGTGTGATTCGAGCGAGCCGGACGGGCGGCCGGCCGCATCCGCGCCCTGCTGCTGCGATGAGGCGCACCCGCAGCGGGGGACCGCGACGCCGGCGCGAGTCGACGGCGCTGCCACCGCCGAGCGGCCCGAGTCGGGTACGGTGGCGCCGGCGCCGCGAATCTGGTCCGCGATCGAGGCCCTCGGACGGGAGTCGACCAAGCCAGCTCACGGGCCCGAGCCACCCCAGGCCTCGCCGTTCATCGCACGCCGCTGCTGAGAATCCGCTCCGCGGAACCTCGACACCGCCCTCGGCGGTGCAACGAGAACCGCGCGAATGATCGGTTTCGAGCGAGCGAGGCTCGTCGCGGCCGTCGCGACACTCGCGATGGCGGATGGCTGGGCCGAGCCCGTCGCGGACAACCGGGAGCTCTTCCTGAACGCGACGGCGTGGCTGGTTGGAGATCGGAAATGACGAGAGGAGCAAGCGAGATGTGGCGAGCATTCTTGGCGATGGCGCTGGTCGGAATGTGCTGGCACGGCTGCAGCGACGACGGCGGCGCGGACGACGATGACGACACGGACGGCGATGCCGATGTGGACGCAGACAGCGACGCCGACGCCGACGCGGATGGCGACGGCGACGCCGACGGCGACGCCGACGGCGACGGCGACGCCGATGCCGACGGCGACGCCGATGGCGACGCCGATGCCGGCACGCCCGGAGTTGGCGACGCGTGTGAGGACGACGACCAGTGTCCCGAGGGAGGCTCCGGGACCACGAGTTGCCTCCTCGACGGGTACCCTGGCGGCTACTGCTCGGTCGTGGAGTGCGAGAACCACGGGCACGACTGCCCCGACGATGCCGGCAAGTCAGGCGACGAAGGCACGGTCAAGTGCGTTCAGTACGACGGGCTGCAGTGCATGAAGCTGTGCGAAGACGACGAGGACTGCCGCGAGGGCTACGACTGCGTCTCCGTGCCGGACGCCGCCGGCCACGGAAGCGTCGACGTCTGCGCGCCCGCCGGCGGTGCCTCGATGAACGACGGCGGCATGAGCGGCGGCGACGGCGGCATGAGCGGCGGCGACGGCGGCATGATGGGCGGCGATGGAGGAATGATGGGCTGACCCCAGTCCCGAGAACCTCCGCCCGCGGTGGAGGATAGCCGCGGGCGGATCAGTAGCGCTCGGACTTGGCGATGATCTCGTTCATGATCTCGCGCGTCCCGCCGCCGATCGGGTACAGGCGCGCGTCTCGATAGAGGCGCTCGACGACCGTCTCGCGCATGTAGCCGTAGCCGCCGTGGATCTGCACGGCCTGGTCGCAGACGAAGCTGCAGGCGTCGGTCGCCGTGTTCTTCGCCATGGCGGCGAGGGCCGGGACGTCCTCGCCGCGCGTGAAGCGGGTCGCGACCTCCGAGGTGAGCGCGCGCGCGGCGGCGATCCGCGTCTCCATCTCGGCGAGCTTGTGGCGGATCACCTGCATCTGGGCGAGCGGCTTTCCGAACGCCTGCCGCTCGCGCGCCCAGGCGACGGACTCGCGGTGGGCCAGGATCGCGATGGCCACGCACTGGCCCGCGATGTGGAGCCGCTCGCTCACGAAGTTCTTCACGATCGCGACGAATCCCTCGCCGGGCCGTCCGAGCAGGTTCTCGCGCGGGACGCGGCAGTCCTCGAACGTCAGCTCCGCGGTGTCCGATGCCCACCAGCCCATCTTGGCGAGCTTGCGGCCGACACCGAACCCGGGCGTTCCTCGCTCGACCACGATCAGGGAGAGGCCGGCGTGGCCTGGACCGCCCGTCCTCGCGGCGACGGTGACGAGGTCGGCGCGGCAGCCGGACGTGATGAAGATCTTGGAGCCGTCGAGGACCCAGTGATCGCCGTCCAGCACGGCCCGCGTCTGGATCGCGGCGACGTCGCTGCCGGCGCCCGGCTCGGTGATCGCGAGGGCGCTGATCTTCTCTCCGGCGAGCACGGGAGGCACGAAGCGGCGCTGCTGCTCGGGAGAGCCCAGACGGAGGATGGGCGGCAGCGCGATCGCGTGGCTGTTCAGGCCGACGACGGTACCCACGGACTTGCCCGCGAGCACGAGCTCCTCCTGCGCGACGAGGGCGTGCGTGATGTCGCCGCCCGCTCCGCCCAGGTCCTCGGGGTAGCCGATGCCCAGCATTCCCGCCCTCGCCGTGGCGCCGTAGACCTCGCGCGGGAACTCGCCCTTCTCCTCCCACTCGAGCGCGTGCGGGGCGATGACGTCGGCCGCGAACCGCCGGGCCTGGACGCGCAGCGCGGCGTGCTCCTCGCTCTCGAAGAGGTAGCTCATTGCTCCTCGACGAAGATCGGGGTCGGGGTCACCGCGAGGTGGATGACGCCGCCTTCCGCGTCGAGCTGTTCGCCCTGTGGCTCGATCCCGCGCTCCGTCGGAATCGGGCGGACGAACGCCGACGCCGAGCCGACCGGGAGATCGACGTCGGCGGACGGAGGCGTCTCGGCCGGCGCCACGTAGCTCGACTCGAGCCACAGGACGGTCGTGGCCGGACCGCCATCGCCGGGAAGCAGCCGATAGGCCCAGACGTCGGCGTCGCCGAGGTCGAGCCGGGACAGGAACGGCTTGTCCGCGACCGCAGTCCTGAGCGCGCGGAGCGCGTCGTAGACGGGGCGAGGCGTGCCCTCGCCCTCGATGGTGCCGAAGCCCATCTCCAGATCGACCAGCCCCTGGTACTGCCAGTCACGCTCCCAGAACAGCGGGACGTCCGTCACGCCGTAGTAGTGCGCTCCGCCCAGGCCGAGCTCCATCGCGACCAGAGCCGTCTTGACCGAGTACCTCGCCTGCTCCGCGCGGTACCAGGGCTCGACGAGTCCGTGATCGGTGTGCCCCTCGTCGGTGAGGGCCTCATAGAGCCAGTTTCGCTCCTGGGCCTCCTCGATCTGCAGCGCGAACCCGAAGCTCTTGAAGAAGGCGTCGGCGCTCATCGAGTCGCCGATCCAGATGGGCTTGTCCACGCCGAGCTCCTCCAGAGCGCCGCGCACGTTGCCCGCGATGCCGACCAGGCCCGTGTAGTGGTCGAGCAGATGGAGCTCGATCTCGTCGTACGCGTCGACGAGCGAGACCAGGTACTGGATGTTGTGCGCCTGTCGCTCGATCAGGCTCATCGACGACGACCTCTCTTCGACCACGTCATCCGATGGAAAGTCGTCGAACATGTCCCCGAACGTCAACCCCGCGAGGATGATGATCGCGTCCTCGCTCGCCTCCCTGGCGGCCGAGTGGGCGGCGCGCAGGAGCTCGGCGTACGCGGGCATCTCGCCGTCGGGGAGGATCCTGCAGCACTCGCTGCCGGGGAAGTCGGGACAGGGTTCGCCGTCGGGGTTCGCGTCGCCCTGCCAGAAGCCCAGGTGCTGCGCCTCGGTCTCGATCTCGAAGCGACGCACCGGCGCGCCGAGCCCCGGCATGTCGTCCTCGCCATCGCCGTCGTAGCGCTCGACGATGGCGCGCACGAAGTCGCGGTAGTCCTCGAGGTGCTCGGGGAGCGGAGACCGCGAGGCCCCGGCGTTGGCGTCGCAGTCTTCCGACGGGAACGACTCGACGCCCCAGAAAGCGGCCGCGCGGTTCGAGCCGGCGGCACCGAGAACGAAGGTGATCGTGGAGAAGCCCTTCGACTGCCAGAGCTCGACGAGACCGTCGGGGACGGTCCAGCGGTAGTCGTGGACCTCGCCCTCGGGCGGGCCGGGCTCGACCGTCCCCCAGGACAGGTAGGTGTTCTTGGCCGCGCCGCCACCGAAGTCGTCGTAGGCGTCGGCGACCCGCTGGCCGAGCTCCTGGAGCGCCGGGAAGTACTCGACGTACTCGATCCCGAAGGCGAACCCGGACACGTCGGTTCCCGGTGGCGCGCCGGCGTCGGGGCCCGCGCCGTCGGGCTCGCCGCTGTCCGGCGTGGAGGAATCGGCGTCGTCGCCGGCGTCTTCCTGGTCTGCGTCGTCCCCGCCGCCGCCGCAGGCTGCAGCCGCGGCGAGGAACAGGAGCGCGACCCCGCGGTTCTCGCTCATCATCGCGGGCCGATTACACCAGTCCGCCGCGTTCCTGTCAGCACCCCCGCTTGCCCGGCGAGTCACGCCGCCTTGGGGACGCCCTCGCCGCTCTTTCGAGCTTCAGAGCTCGACGCACGTGGAAGCTTCGCCCTCCGTCGTCTTGCAGGCGTAGCCTTCGCAGCAGCCGTAGGGATCGCTGGTGCAGTCGCTGTCGCCGATCCAGCAGCATTCGCCGTTGAAGCAGGCGCCCATCGCATCGTCCTCGAAGCAGCAGGGCGCGTCCTCGCTGCAGTCGTCGCCGGGAATGCCGCACTCGCCTTCGCCTTCGCCTTCGCCTTCGCCCTCGCCCTCGCCTTCGCCTTCGCCTTCACCCTCGCCCTCGCCTCCGTCGAGGCCGCAGACCGATTCGCCGCGCGCCGCGGCCTCGGCCAGATCCTCACAGCTCGTCGTGTCCAGGCAGTCGAGCTGAGAGGACGTCGGGCCGGTGGCGCACAGCTCCGCGCAACCGGAGGCAGCCTCCCCGGCGGGCGCGCCGCACTCCTCGGCCTTGTCCATGCAGACGCCCGTGCAATCGGCGCCGTCGGCGTCCGAGTCGGAGTCGCCGTCCGCAGCGTCGTCGTCGTCATCGTCCCCGCCGCCTCCTCCCCGGCTCTGGGTGCAGCTCCCGAGCGGCCCGACCGCGAGCAGGAAGAGCGCCGGAAAGGCGCCGAGTGCCAGGCTCGTACGATGCGTCATCGTGTGCCCTCCATCGTGGGGCCCCGACCAATAGCACGAGTGCCGCCGCTACCGGATGCCGTACAGCGCCATCTTCTTGTAGAGCTTGGTGCGGCCGATCCCCAGCCGATGCGCCGCCGCCGCGCGGCTGCCGCCCGAGGCTTGCAGCGCGCTGGCGATGATGGCCTTCTCGGCCTCGCCGAGCAGGTCCGAGAGCTTCTCGCTGCCGCCCTGCGAGACCAGCACCGGCGCTCCGGGGCGCAGGAGCCTCGGGCCGCGGCCGGGCTCGCCAGTCCGCACGGCGGCGGACAGGACCTGCGTGTCGATCTCACCGCCGCCGAGCACGATGGCGCGCTCGATCTCGTTGGCGAGCTCGCGACCGTTGCCCGGCCAGGGATAGCGCTCGAGCAGCGCCATCGCCTCGCCCGAGATCCGGACCGGACGCTTGCCGATCAGCTCTCGCACGATCACGGAGACGTCCTCGGGACGCTCGCGCAACGGGGCGATCCTGACCTCGATCACGCCGAGCCGGTAGAAGAGGTCGGAGCGGAAGCGACCCGCGCGGACTGCCGCGTGAAGGTCACGATTGGTGGCGGCGATCACCCTCACGTCGAAGCGAACGACGGACTCGGCGCCGACGGGACGCACCTCGCCCGCCTCGAGGACGCGCAGGAGCTTCGCCTGGCACTCGGGCTCTAGCTCGCCGACCTCGTCGAGGAGCAGGGTTCCCTGGTCTGCGAGCTGGAAGTAGCCCTTTCGATTGCCCACCGCGCCCGAGAAGGCGCCCCTCGTGTATCCGAACAGCTCGCTCTCGAAGAGCGTCATCGGGACCGCGGCGCAGTTCAGCGCGACGAACGGTCCCCTGTACCTGGGGCCGCCGTCGTGGATGGCTCGGGCCGCTAGCTCCTTGCCGGTACCGCTCTCGCCGCACAGCAAGACCGAGCTGTCCGTCTGCGTCGCTGCGCCGAGCAAGCGGAACGCCTCGCTCATGGCAGGCGAACGGCTGGCTAGCTTTCCGAACCTGGCGATCCCCCCGCGGTCCATGTCTGGACGGACCTGTGCCACTCGCACGACGCGGGACTGCTCGACCGGGAGATCATCCGGAGCGTCGTCCGCAAGTCGAGTTGCTTCGGCTGTGGGAGGGCCGTGAGACACCGGTCGGGGTCGTTGCAGTCCATGTGCCAGGGGGCCGGGGCCGATCCCGATGCGATTCCTTCGCTTTGAGCCGGCGTGGTGGTGCACGGTCGATCGCGACCGGCGGGTTGATCTGCCAGCGAAGTGGCTCTCGGGCTCACCGGCACACGCTGGCCCAGGACGCGTGGCCCATCGCTTGCTACCATCTCGTCCCGATGGCTCGAGGCTTCCTCGTCCTGTTGCTCATCATCGCCGCGGCCGGGTGCTGGGACGACGACGGCCCCACCGACGGAGGAAGCGGCGGCGAGCCCGACGTGATCATCGGGGAGGGCGACGCCGAAGGTGTCGGTTTTCAGGCCTTCGAGGAGGGCGGCACGGCGCATCTCGTCGGAGGGCCGCAGGGCGGCTACCACTTCTGGTTCGCCGCTCGGGTGCGAGGCCTCGACCCCGACGGGCTGGTCTTCGTCATCCAGGGCTTCCGGGACGACCTCGACGGGGCGCTCGCCAATCAGTTCACGACGACCATCCTCATGGTCGACTCGCGCGAGGATGGATACTGGCAGACGGCCGAGCCGGTGACGATGATCCTGTGTCCGAGCCCGCAGGGAATCGGCGCCGATGACAAGGACTACCGCGTGAGCGTCACGGTTCGCGACTCCCTCGGCCGCTCGGTCGAGGACGAGGTCGAGATCCACACGGTCTGTCCGGATGACGACCGGTGCGCCACGACCTGCGCGGGCGACTGAACCTTGTATCCTCGGGACGTGAGCGGACCGACCGACGACGAACGAGCTCGCTGCGCCACGGTGCGCGCCGCCTTTCAGGCCGCGCCCTTCTACGACCTGTTGGGCATCCGGGTCGAGACCGAGCGGCCCGGCACGTCCAGGCTGACCCTGTCCAATCGCGCGGAGCTGCGGCAGAGCCAGGGAGGCGTCCACGGCGGAGCCCTGATGTCGCTCGCGGACTCCGCGATGGGAGTCGCGCTCGGGACGGCGCTCCGGGAGGGCGACGCCTGGTCGACGGTCGAGATGACGACTCAGTTCCTCGAGCCAGTGGGCGGGTCCGACGTCGTGGCCGAGGCCGCCGTCGCGCGGCTCGGCCGGACGCTCGCGTTCCTCGATTGCTCGCTGGAGTCGGAGGGGCGTCTCGTCGCGAGAGCCCGGGCGATCTTCCGGGTCCGCAGGGCGTAGCTACTTGCGGTCCCGGACGTCGCGGCGAATCGACCGTGGGAGTCGATCGAGGATGGGCAGGACCGCGAAGGCGGCGCGGTGGGGAAGCCAGAGCGTGCCCTCGACGGCGGCGTCGGTCAGGGACCCGTCGCCGACCCAGCGGGTGAAGACCGCCGGGTCCCTGGTGGCCATGGCGAAGTCCGGGCTCTTGGCGGGCTCGTCTTCGATCCGGAGGCCGGAGCCCGCGACGATCAGCGTGAGCTCCCCTCCGGCGGTCCTGACGCTGATCGTGTGCGTCCGGCCGGCGAGGTCTTTCTGCGCCCTGGGGCTCCTGGGGATCTGCTCGGCCATGCTCCGCATCGCTTCGATGGCCTTTCGCAGGGCGCCTTCGAGGGCCGGATCGCGGGCGATCGCGGGCATCGGAGGGCTCGAGAAGTTCAGGTCGGACGCGAAGAGCGGCTTCTTGTCCACGAGGTGGCTGGGCAGCTCCTTGACGGGGACCCAGAAGATGTCGCGGATCCGCCCCATCCTCTGGTCCTCGAAGACGAGCTTGAGCTCCGTACCCTTGACGAAGATGCCGGGTCGCGGCAGCCCCGTCGTCGTCATGAGCCTCGACGGAAGGAAGGAGGCGATCGGCGCGTCGGTGGCGACGTCGACGTAGCCGCGGCAGAACGGCGCCTCGTCGATGAAGGACGCCGACGGGAAGATCGTGATCGGCGCCCTCGCCGCCAGGACTCCGCGATGGGGAAGCTCGATCTCCTCCATCTCGGCGAAGTTGCAGTTGGGGCAGTGCCAGGTGGCCGCGGGCACCATCACCTGCTGGCACTTCTTGCAGTGGCTGCCGATCAGGCGGCAGCTCTTGAGCGCCAGGAAGAAGCGCGACAGCTCCCCGTAGGTCTGCTGGTAGAACGTCACCATGTGGGTGTTGAACTGGAGCCAGGTCCCTGGATCCTTGCCGGCGACCTCGCTGACCTCACGAGGGAGGTTCCAGACGTTCGACAGGATCGACTCACGCTCGCTGCTCATTGCGCACCTCCATCCCCCGTCGGGGACTTCCCGGGGTCGTCCCCCAGCTCGATCACGATGGCGCCGCCGTAGACGGCGTTGATCGCGCCCGTCCCGTGGATGAGCGCGAGAGGGATCTGCCTGCGGACCATCTCGCGACGAGCCGACCACATCGAGAACATGTTGGACCCGCCCACGAAGTGGCCGCCGAAGATGAGGCCACCCGACGGGTTGATGAGGACCTTGCCTCGCGGCGGCGGCTGATCGTCGCGCAGCTCGCGGATGTCGGCCATCACGCCCTCATCGACGAGGTTGCGGGTGCGGCCGAGCGGGACGAAGCCCATCTCGCCCATGGTGATCATGAGCTGGGCCACGAACGCGTCGTGCAGCTCGACGAGCTGGATGTCCGACGGGCGAACGCCGGCCATGGCGTAGGCGCGCTCGGCGGCCAGGTGGTCCGACACGATCCGGCTGAGCGGCTTGTAGTTGCCGCCCCGTCCCGGCGAGTACGACTCGTTGGCCGCGCCGACGCCCTTGACCCAGATCGGGGGAACGCCGGTCCTCTCCGAGATCTCTCGTGCCTTCTTCTCGCTCGCGAACAGGACGCCCGCCGCGCCCTCGGTGTACATGCAGGCCTCGAGGAGCCTGAGGAAGGGCGCGATGATCCACCGCGACGCCAGCACCTGCTCCGCGGTGACCTTCTCATCGCGGCGCTGTCCGAAGGGGTTCTTGTTGCCCTGGCGGCAGAGCATCTCGATGATCTTGGCGCGCACCAGGCTGTCGCCGATGTCGCCGGGGTACTCGTCGTCGTAGCCCATGCAGAGCTGCATGTACGAGTCGCTCGCCGTCGCGCCGAGCGGGTACTCGAAGAACGGGTCCCATGACTTGGCGATCGTGTCGATGACCATCGGAGTCGCGGTCCTCGACTGCGGGTCGAAGCAGTCGGTCGCCTTCTCGCCGCCGATGCAGAGGACGCAGTCCGCCATGCCCGCGGCGACCTCCTGGATCGCGGCCCGCATCGCGTAGAGCCCCGTGGCGCCGCCCGTCGTGATCCGCACGCCGGGCTTGTTCGCCATCCCGATGAGCCCGGTCAGCGTGCTCTCCGGGATGGCCTGGTGCTCGAAGATGTCGTTGTAGATCCCGTAGACGACGGAGTCGACCTCGTCCGCCGTCATCTTCGCGTCCTCGAGCGTGCGCCGCGTGGCCTGCTGGAAGAGCTCCCAGTACGTGGCCTCGACCCAGCGACCGCGGCATTCCGTGATGCCGGCGCCCACGATTGCGACCTTGTTCATGAGTTCCTCCTTGACGACGCGCGGCAGTCTACGCGGCCCCTGACGACCGGTGCAAGCGGCTCGGCCGCCGAAAAGTTGCCGCCTCGAACGGGCTGCGCCTAGGGTCGGATCGTGCGGATGGTGGGGTTGGGAGTGGGGCTGGCGGTGGTGTCGCTCGCGGGTTGCCCGGGCGGCTCGAACGGCGTGTCGGTAGAGGCTTGCGAGAGGGTGTGCGAGTGCTCGCCCGGCGTGCCGGCGCAGACGGACGAGTGCATGGACGAGTGCCTCGAGGAGCTCTCGATCGGCTTCGAGTGGCCGCCGGCCTGCGTCGATTGCATCCTGGAGGCCTCGTGCGCCGAGGTCGACGACTGCGGCGATTCCTGCTTCCCCCCTGACGAAGAAGGCGATGGCCCGGGTGGAGGCGCAGCAGACGAGTGGGAGGAATGAAATGGTGAGGGCCTTGCGCTCCTGGGCGGTCGTGATCGGAATGCTCGTGCCTGCGACTGCGTCGGCGCAACCGTTCGGGCAGCCGCCCGAGCAACCGCCGCCGGCGACCCCGCCGTCATGGGAGGCGGCGCCGGCGCCGGTGCAGCCGACTGCCCCAGAGCAGCCTCCCCAGTCCGTCGCACCGTCTCCGCCGATCGCGCCTGTCGCGCCGCCCGTTCCCCAGCCTCCGGCGGGGCCGGACGAGACGGCGCCGCCGGATCCGGGCCCGGCCCGCGAGCGGCCCGAGACCTTCTCCATCGGCGTCGGTTTCGGTTACGACCTGCCGTCCGATCTTCAGCTACTCGACACGACCAGCGTTCGTTTTCGCCTGCGATCGGGCTTCACCATCGAGCCCTTCGTGACCGCGGCCTTCAGCAGCACGTCGTTCGAGTTCGGCGACGAGGACACGCAGGAGGACAGCACGACCCAGCTCGGCGTGGGCGCCAACTTCCGGATCCCGGTCAAGGGCCACGGTCCCGTCGATTTCGTCCTGGTCGCGGGCGGGAAGGTCGAGACGGTCTGGACGGATCCCGACGGCGCCGATGACGACACGGAGACCAACACCATCTCGATCATCTGGGGTCTGGCCGTCGAGTACTGGTTCGGCCAGCACGTGGCGGTGAGCCTGACGGCCACGAACCCCTTCGCCAGCTACACGCAGGTCTGGGAGGAGCAGGAAGGCGACGACATCACCGAGTCCTCCTCGGCCTTCGGCGTGATCTTCGACCCCAACGTCGCGCTCATGCTACATCTGTTCTTGTGAAGCGGCCTGCGAAGGGCTGGAAACTCCCCGAAGCTAGACACCTCGGAGAGTTCCGCGCGCCAGCGGACGAGTGGCGGGAGCTCGCCAACGAGCCACGGCAGCGGTCGCGCCGTCGCCGATGATCGCCTTCGACACGAACATCCTGCTCCTCGGGGCGGTCGGGCGTTAGCGGCATTCGGTGATCGCGGGCGACCGCGGCCGGCGAGATGAGCAGCCGTCGCGTGGTGAGCGTTGCGGCCGTGCTCAGGCACGTCAAGGCCTCCCCCTCGCTTGCGCTCTGGGGCGGCTGCCGGCCCACCTTCGGGTTCGATCGCGTTTTCAGCCCGGTGCGCGGCTAGGTAGTGGTCGGGTTTGCCCGGAAAAAGCAAACCGCCAGGGCAGTCCCAGGGGCCCGCGCCTCCGGTTCGCTTCGCCGCCCTGGGAACCCAAGCAGCCGCCAAGAGACCGGATCTTGGCGTCCTTGGCGTCCTGGCGGTTCCTCCGGTCCGGGACCCGCGGCTAGGTCGGCTTGCGGGGAGCCCCGGGGCCGTTATAAACGACCTCGATGCGCGCCGATCCGACCGCGATCCTCTGCCTCGCCGCTCTGTCCGCGATCGGTTGCAGCGGAGGCGGCCCCGCCCGTCCGCCCGCGCGCAGGCCGTCGCCTCCCGCGCGGACCGTCGAGGCGAGCGACGAGGCGCCGCCTGCGGGGAGACTCCCGGCCGGGGTTAGGCCGACCCGCTACGGGCTCGAGCTCGTGGTGGCGCCCGATCGCCCGCGGTTCTCGGGCACGGCCACGATCGAGGTCACACTCGACGCCCCGAGGCAGCTCATCTGGCTCCACGGCCGCGGCCTGCGCGTGACGGAAGCGATCGTCGCGGGAGTCCCGGCGCGCTGGGACGCGGTCGATCCGGAAGGCGTGGCGGCGCTGCGTCTCGATCGGCCCGTCGGGCCGGGCGCCGTCACCATCCGGCTGGCGTTCGATGCGCCGTTCGACGAGCAGCTCCGGGGGCTCTACAAGGTCGTCAACCGCGGGGAGGCGTACGCCTTCACGCAGTTCGAGTCGATCTACGCGCGGCGGGCCTTTCCGTGCTTCGACGAGCCCGCGTTCAAGACGCCGTTCGATCTGACGCTCGTGATCCCGCGAGACGACGTCGCGGTCGCGAACACGGCGATCGTCGAGGAGGCGAGCGCCGCCGGCGGGATGAAGCGCGTGCGGTTCGCCACGACCGAGCGGCTTCCCACGTACCTCGTGGCCTGGGCTGTCGGGCCGCTCGACGTCGTCGATGCGCCGCCGATCCCCCCGAACGCGGTGCGCCGGCGCCCGCTTCCTCTGCGTGGCGTCGCGACCAGGGGACGAGGAGGCGAGCTCGGGTACGGACTGGCCGAGGCGGCTCGCGCCATCGGGGCGCTCGAGGAGTGGTTCGGGATCGAGTACCCCTACGGAAAGCTCGATCTGATCGCGGTCCCCGACTTCGCGTTCGGCGCGATGGAGAACGCGGGCGCGGTGACGTTCCGCGAGGCGGGACTGCTCCTTCGGGCCGAGACGGCTTCCGAGGGCCAGCGTCGCTATCTCGAGGCGGTCCTCGCGCACGAGCTCGCCCACCAGTGGTTCGGCAATCTGGTCACGATGCAGTGGTGGGACGACATCTGGCTGAACGAGGCCTTCGCGACCTGGATGGAGGGCCACGTCACCCAGACCCTGCACCCCGAGCACGATTCCCGGACCGAGGATCTGCACTGGACGCACGAGATCATGCGCAAGGACGCCCTCGCCAGCGCCCGCCGGGTCCACCAGCCGATCGCGAGCCGCGACGACATCGCGACCGCCTTCGACTGGATCACCTACGCCAAGGGCGCCGCCGTGATCGGCATGTTCGAGCGGTGGCTGGGCGCGCAGACGTTCCAGCGAGGGATCAGGCGTTACCTCGAGGCCCACCGCTGGGGAAACGCCACCTCCGAGGATCTGCTCGCGACGCTCTCCGAGGTCTCCGGGCGCGACGTGGCGACGCCCTTTCGGACCTTCATCGAGCAGGCGGGCGTCCCGCTCGTCGAGGCGACGGTCTCGTGTGCCGATCGACCGGCGCTCGGCCTCCGCCAGCGGCCCTATCTCCCGGTGGGCTCGAACGCCGACGCCGCCCGTACGTGGCAGATCCCGGTCTGCGCCCGATACGAGACCAGTGGACAGGTCCGGGAGAGCTGCACGCTGCTCGAAGGCGGCGAAGGAAGGCTCGAGCTGGATGGCGACCGATGCCCGGCCTGGGTGCTGCCGAACCCCGATGGCGCCGGCTACTACCGGTGGTCGCTGCCCGCGGACCGGACCTCGGCCCTGGCCACGACGGCGTGGCGGAAGCTCACCAGCCGCGAGCAGCTCTCCTTCGCCGCGAGCCTTCAGGCGGCGTTCGAGGCCGCGACGACTCCGGCGGCCGACGTCTTCGCCGCCCTTCCCGCCCTCGCGCGCGACGACGACCGCCTGGTCGCGACGGCGCCGATGGAGCTCATGGCATTCGCCCGCGACCACCTCGCCGACGAGCGTTCCCGGGCGTCCGTCGAGGCGTTCGCCTCGAGGACGTACAGGCCGCTCCTGGATCGGCTCGGCTGGGAGAGGCGCGCGGCCCCCGAGAACGGCGAGTCGATGCTCCTGCGCGAGGCGGCGATCCACTTCCTTGCGCTGGTCGCGCGCGATCCGGCGGTGCGACGGGAAGCGGCTCGCCGGGGCCGCGCGTACGCCGGGTACCCCTCGCGCGGCGGGCTGGACCCGAGCGCCGTCGCGGCCGATCTCGCGGCGGTGGCGCTCGGGGTGGCGATGCAGGAAGGCGACGCCGCGTTCTTCGACGCGCTCGTCGCGCTCCTCGAGGGAGCCCAGGACGCGACCGTCCGCGAACGCATCCTGTTCGCGCTCGGCAACGCGCGAGACCCCGCGCTCGCGAGGCGCGCGGCGGATCTGTCGCTCGATCCGCGCCTCAAGGTCAGCGAGGTCATGAGCACGATCGAGGCTCAGATGGCCAGGCCCGAGACGCGCGAGGCAGCCTGGTCGTGGGTCGAGGAGCACTACGACGCTCTCGTCGGCCGGCTCGGACCGGACGCGGCGGCGCACGAGCTGCCCTCCCTCGTCGATCGCTTCTGCGACGCCGAGCACGCGCGCGACGCGCGGGCGTTCTTCGAGCCCCGGCTCGCCAGCCTGCCCGGCTCGCCTCGCATCTTCGCCAACGCGCTCGAGCGCGTCGAGCTCTGCGTGGCGCGTGTTCAGGCGCAGGGCGAGAGCGCAAGGGGCTTCTTCGCGAGGGCTCGGCCTTGACGGAAGCGAGCCGCCGAGCGCGGCGCCAGCCGTGAGATCCTGGATCGCGGCCACGCTCGGCGTCGCACTGGGCGCTTCCCTGGGGCTCGCGACGTACGACGCCGTGGTCGTCGGGGCGCGCGGCCGACTCGACCTCCCGTCGCTCGCGGGCCTCTGGCTCGCCAGCCTCGGGACGGCGGCGGTGCTCGCGATCCTCCCCGCGGTCGCGCTGGGCGCGCTCGCATGCGCGCGGCTGGCCGGGGAGGCACCGTCCGACTGGGCCCGGCGCGCCGTTCGTGGTCTCGGCGCGCGCGAGATCGTCGGCGCGAGCATCGGTGTGTCCATCTGGGCGGCGCTCGTCGGCGGTGCGTCCTTCGCCTTCGCCGAGAGCATGCGGACGGATTCGCTGCGGCTGACCGCCGTCTCCCTCGTCGCGGTCGCGGCCCTGCCGATCGGGTGGCTCTGCGGCGCGGCCGCGGGTGCGGTGGCCGGCCGCAGGCTCTCCTCCCGCGCGGCCCTGGCGATCCCGGGGCTCGTCGTGGCCGGCCTCGTCGCGGTCGCCGCGACGAGGGGCGAGACGCTGACCTTGCTCGGGCCGGACGCGACGATCTCGCCCGCCATCGCGCTCGCGCTCGGCGCGGCGGGCCTCGTCGTCGGGGCGCGCGGATCGCGAAGGGTGCGGATCGTGATCGCGGCCGCGATCGTGCTGGCCTGCGCCTCGCTGCTTCTCCCGCGCAGTCCCGACCTCGCGGCCGCGCTCGCCTTCGATGCGCCGAACGCCTCCGTCCTCGGGGCGATCTTGCCGACGGCCGACGAGGCCAAGAGCCCCGTGAGGCCGAGCCCGCCACCACAACCGTTCCGGCTCGGCCCCGGCGCCGAGCTCCGGCGCCGGTCGAACGTCGTGCTCGTCACGGTGGATTCGCTTCGCCCGGACCACGTGGGTTGCTACGGGTACCGGCGCGCCACGACCCCGAACATCGACGCGCTCGCGCGCCGCTCGGTTCGCTTCGAGCGCGCCTGGGCGCAGGGCTCGAGCACGCGCTTCTCGGTGCCGTCGTTCATGACGTCGCGCTACATGTCCCAGCTCGCGATGCGGGGGCGCGCGGTCTTGCCGCAGAACACCACGCTGGCGGAGGTCCTGCAGGGCGCGGGCTTCCGGACCGCGGGCCTGATGGCGACGACCGAGCGAGGAACGGGACCCGGGGTGGGCCAGGGCTTCGAGAGCTTCCGCCATTCCCTGAACCTCCGCGGCGAGCACCCGGACCGCAGCATCACCGACGACGCCATCGCGATCCTCGAGGAGCCTGGGGACAGGCTGCTGTTCCTCTGGGTTCACTACTACGACCCGCACAGCCCCTTCGTCGCGCCCGAGGGCGCTCCGTCGTTCGGCACGGGCGAGGCCGATCGTTACGACTCCGAGATCTGGTCGGCCGACCGCGAGGTCGGGCGGCTCGTCGGCGCAGTCGATCGCCAGTTCGGGCCCGATGGCGCGGTGATCATCCTGACCGGCGACCACGGCGAGGCCTTCGGCGAGCACGGCAAGGTCGGGCACAGCGGTCAGCTCCACGAGGAGCTTCTGCGAGTGCCGCTGCTGGCGCGGGTGCCGGGCGCGAGGGCGGCCGTGAGCACGATGCCGGCCGCGCTCCTCGACATCATGCCGACGGTCCTCGATCTGGCCGGCGCCCTGCCGAGCCCGCCGCTGCGTCTCGAGGGACGCTCGCTGTTGCCGCAGATCGCCGGAGGCTCGCCCGACCGCTCGCGGCTGGTCTTCGAGGAGCTCCGGTTCGGCAAGGCGAGCGCGCGCGGCATGACGGCCGTCCATTCGGGCCGCCATCACCTGATCGTCGACGCCGCCACCTCGTCGGTCGAGCTGTTCGACCTCGGGCGAGATCCCCTCGAGCAGCGTCCGCTCGGGCTCCGGGGCCCCGCGGCCGCGACCGCCGAGCGGATGAGGCGCTCCGTCCTCGCGCTTCGAGCGCGCATCGACGAAGGGCCCCGACCGTGACGCGCCGGCACAACCTCCGATCGTTGACCTGCGCGGGCGCGGGCGCCGCGGTCGGTCTTGCCGCGTTCGACTCGTTCGCGGTGCTGGCGCGCTCGGACGCCGGCGCCGCGGGTGCGCTCCTCGCGTTCGTGGCGAGCTCGGCGCTGATCTGGCCGATCGCCGTCGCCGCGGGCGCGGTCACGGGCGTGCTCTTCGATCTCGCGCTCGACGGGACGCCGCTGGTCGATCGGGCAAGGGCAATCGCCGTGGCGGGCCCCGGACGTCCGGCCGCGACGATCGTGCGACTCGCGATCGCGACGGTCGTATTCTTCGCCGTCCATCGAAGCACGATCGGCCTCGTCGACGAGGTCGTGCGCTCGAGCGGCTTCCGCGCGCTGGCGGCGGTGGTCGCCGGGCTCGGTGCCGCGCTCGTGGCCGATCTCGTCCGAGGCGCGCTCGGTCGATGGCGCCTCCTGGAGCGGGTTCGCCCGCGCACGGCGCTGGCCGCAGTCGCCGGCGCGCTGCTCGTCGGAGCGGTCGCGCTCGCGACGCGACGGTCGGAGCTGGTCGAGGCGCTGGGGCTCGACTTCTTCCTGGCCCCGATCGCGGCGGCGGCCGGCGGCCTCGCGGGCCTCGCGGCGGGCGGCACGCGTCGCGCGTGGGTCGCCGCGTCGGCGACGGGCGCGCTCTTCGTCGCGGGAGCCATCGCCCTCGCCACGACCGACGTGCGCGAGAGCCTCTCGTTCGACTCCGTCGCCGCGCGGCGGCTGCTTCCGCTCGTCCCGACCGGGAGCGCGAACGGCCCGAGCGGGGTTCGCCCGATGGCGCGTCCGGGCTGGTTTCGGCCCCAGGCGCCGGCCGCGCTTGTCAGGCGCCGCCCGGTGATCCTGATCACGCTCGACGCCGTCTCGGCAAGTCACCTGGGGCTCCACGGCTACCGTCGCGGCACCTCGCCGAACCTCGACGCTTGGTCCCGGCGCGCCGTCGTCTTCGATGCGGCGTATGCCCAGGGCCCCGTCACCCGGCTCAGCATGCCCTCGCTCTTCACGTCGAAGCACCCGTCGCAGGTCGCGATGACCCGGCGCACCGGTGTCACGAACGCCCAGCGCCGCGCCGACGACACGCTCGCCGAGCTCCTGTCCCGCGCGGGGTACGAGACGGTCGCGGTGCCGGGAGGTCGATACTTCGTGGGGTTCCGCGGGATGACCCAGGGCTTCGCGCGCGTCGACCGCACGGCGGCGAACCTGACCTCGCGGATGGAGACGCGAGCCGCCGTGGTGACCGAGCGCGCGCTCGCCGAGATCGCGAAGGTGAAACGCGCGGGCCGACCAGCGCTCCTCTGGATCCACTACGACGACGCGCACGCTCCGCACTCGGCGGTCGAGGGGGCGCCCGCGTTCGGCCGGCGGCAGATCGACCGCTACGACCAGGAGATCTGGTGGATCGATCGCCAGCTCGGCCCCGTCCTCGACGCGATCGATCGCGACCTTCGCGACCTGCGCCCGCTCGTCCTCGTCACGGCCGACCACGGCGAGCGCTTCGATCCGACCGGCCGCGCGCTCGATCGCTCGCAGGTCCTGCTCGAGGCGACGCTCCACGTGCCGCTCCTGGTCTGGACCCCCGGCGTCGCCTCGAGGCGCGTCGACTCTCCGGCCGCGCTGCTCGACGTCGTCCCCACGATCCTCGACCTCTGCGGCGTCCGCGCCCGCGCGCGGTTCGAGGGTCGTTCCCTCGTCCCCGAGCTGCTCGGGAAGCGACGCGACCAGAGCCGCACGGTCTTCGCCGACCTCGATCAGGCCGGGCTCGAGATCCTCGAGGCGGTCGCTGCACGAAAGGCACACGCGCTCCTGGTCGTCGATCGCCGAGCCAACGCGCGCCGCGCCTACGACCTCGCGAACGACCCGCTCGCCGAGCGCCCACTGGCTCGCTCCCAGGCCAGCCTCGCGCGCGAGGTCATGGCCTACACCGCGCGAATGCTCGCCGAGTTCCGTTCCCGCTTCGCTCCGCGCTGAGCCGACCGAGGCTCGCCCGCCGGCGGCACATGGCTGCAGGCGACGAAGAGGTTCATTGCGGAATGAGGAGAGACTGATAAAGCCCGAACAGCGATAACCCACCGATCAACGCCAGTAGAGGGAGCGCTGAACGGCCGTCCCGACATCGGGGCGTCGCGGTCGCGATTACGAGCATGGTGATGGGGATGCACCAGCTCACGTATTCCCACTTGATGAGGTTGGCGGTCAGGGGTTCGAACCCGATCTGGCAGGTGAGGGCCATGTAGGCGAGTGCGCCCCCGACCTGGAGGAAGAACTGGCCAAGCACCGCGCGGGCCGTCGGCGTGTCAGGGCCCGCTCTTGCGCGGCGGCTGAGCAGGATGATGCTCATGACGAGCAACGCGAGAAATACGGCCGTCGCTACCAGGCCCTCGTGCTGGCGCGACAGGCGGTTGGCCCTGGTGATGTGGAACCGCTTGTGCTGGACGCCGTACTGCCAGTAGTCGCCGTGGAGATCGGCCAGGAGGATCCCCCACATGGAGCCGCGCTGCTCCTCCCGGAGCGGGTGCTCCCAGATGTGCCGCAGGCGGACTGGCCAGTAGAACGATCCCGGCGCGCGGTGATCGTAGGCATGGCCGAGTCGGCGGTCCGTGAACGTGGGGTGCTGGAAGAACCACCGTCCGACGAGGACGCGATGCGCGACGAACAAGGGGGTGGCAACTGCCGTGGTGGCGGCTCCTAGGAGCACGAGGGCCAGGAACTTCCGCCGAAGGGAGACTCGGCCCAGGAACAGAAGGCCGGCGGCGAGCGCTAGGACGATCGAGAAGCCGCCGATCTTCTCGGTGAACACGAGCGCGAGGAGCGCAGCGAACGAGGTAGCCGTGCGCCAGTCGGGGAGCCGTTCCGGTAGCTGGCGTGCGATCCGGAAAGCGCCGGCGAGGACCCATGGGAAGAAGGCCAGGATGAGATTCTCGGGGCGCAACATGTCGAGTGAACGCTGCACCACCGGCGAGGTGACGGTCAGGGCGACGAAGGCGGCACGGGCGGAGCCGGAGAGGCCGACGGTACGTGCCAGGGCCAGAAGACCGAGAAGCATCCAGCCGTACAGGTGAAGATTGCCGAGCGCGAGGGCGACGTGCTGGAGTCGCGGCTCGTCGTTGTGCAGTACGGGCCACATCGCCCAACCGTGAATTGCGGTCCAGAGGTAGCTCTGAGGCAAACAGTACTCGACGCGATTGCGTATTCGCTCCCCATGGAGGACGGCGGTGAGATACTGGCCGTGGCTCCGCGAGTCGTGTCCGAGCCCGACGTCGTAGACGATCGCGTTCGACCCGCGCACCAGCGTCGCCAAGAGGACGAGAGTCCAGAACATTCGGCGGAGGAGCATTTCTGTCCGGCCCGGGGGGCCGTCCTCATCGGCCTCCTGTACGACGGCCGAGATCCACCGCCCCGCGCGTCCCAATAGGTCCATCGTGGGGATTGGTACGACGAATCGGGTCGAGGGATCTTCGTTTTTCGCCTTGACTCGTGGCAGCCGCCAGGCCCGGGGAGGTGCCCCGGCGAGACAGACTGGGTCGTGGGAGGGCCGGGCCTACAGCGGCTCGGCGCCGAAGACGAATCGGCCGGTCGCCGCCTCAGAACCGCGAGGCGAGCTTTCTCGCTGCGACGACCTCGGGATGCTCTGGCCACAGAGATGATTCGAGATCGGTGAGCGCGTCGAGCACTCCGGCCATGGCCTCTTGCGCCGCCGCAACGCGGATCCAGTCCGCCTCGAACGCGGCAACCAGCGCGAGCGGGTGGCGCGCGTTGCCCGTCGTCCGCACGATGATCGCCCGTGCATCGTCGAGCGATCGCCCCGCCCTTTCATGAAGGCCGAGGCGCGCGAGCGCGCGGCCACGAGTGAGCTCGACAAAACCATCGAGCCAGTGCTCGCCGGGTGCGAACGCCTCGGCGAGGTGCCAGCGCGCGCGCGCCGCAAGGCGCAACGCGAGGCCGTAGTTGCCGAGGAGCAAGGCATGCTCGCCGGCGACGAAGCTCGAGACTGCGCGCTCGTGCCTCGACTCCAGCTCGTCCAGCCAGGGCCCCGGGCCCGGTCCCGCCACGTCGGTCCAATCACCCCCGGGCCGGAGGATCAGCCAGCGGCGCCACGACACCTGCCGTTCGAGTCGAAGCCCGCCTGGTCCGGGAACGCCCCCGAAGGAGCGCTCCAGGGTGGCAGCAACCGCGGCGAGCTCACCGGAAGCCCATGCGGTCGCCAGCACCGCCTCGCGCTCCAGGTCACTCAGCGCGCGGACGTCCGCGCTCAGCGCCGTCCCGCGCGCCCCACGCCAGTCACCCGAGAGCATCTCCACGTAGCCACGGGTGACCCGGGCGGGATCCTCGTCGCCTGCGCGTTCCAGAATGCCAAGGGCGGCCGCGATGTCGCCTCGCTCGGCCAGGATCCGGGCGTGCAGTGCCAGCCAACGACCCGATACGGCCGACCCCGGTTCCGGAGGGTCGCTCGCGACGAGATCTGCGAGCGCCTGCTCGGGGCCCGAGTCGAGCAGAGAGGAAGCAGCCTTGCTCGTCCGGAGCCAGTGAGGGCGCTGGCCCTGCTGTTGGGCCCAGTGGATCGCCGGGTCAAACTCGCCGATCACAACGGCCCTGTCGACGAGCGACGACCAGTCGGGGGTGTCGCTCCAGAGCGCATGCTCGACCACTGCCTCGATCGGTGCGCCAGCAGGCAGGGCCATTTCTCCACGCTTCCGGGCCAGCAGCGCGAAGACGGCGTCAGGATTGCTGACCGAGCGAACCACCTCCTCATCCAGCTCCGCGAGGTGCGGGTGTTCCTCCAACGCCCGAGCCGCCCACCTGAGGAACGGCGGTTCCAGGTTGCCCAAGACGATATCCCTCCAGTCTACGCCGACGGTGGGCGCTGAGATGTTGGCCAAGAACTGCTGCTCGGCCAAGAGCTCTACCAGGCTCGCCCCAGGATCCTCGTCCGAGAACACGGCATCCGGTGACACCGCGACTGCGCTACCCTCTGTCAGCTCGTCCAGGCGACGCGCCAGCGATATCGCTTCGGGCTCGAGGTCCAGCCGACAGGCTCGGACGCGGTCGGTGCTGCTCGGTATCGCACGGAGCTCCGAGGGGGAGAGGATGCTGCCATGCAGCCACCAGAAGCCGGAGAGCTCCCCCTTGCGAAGCCCCGGCCCGGCGACAACGACGACCCGTCTACTGAGCTTGCACTCTGCCAGCAGCCAGCGTGCTCGAGTGACTTGTTCACGGCGCCGTATTGCGAGAACGACTGCGCGATCGCCATCGACAGCCTGAAGGACCCTCGTGACGGCGTCGTCGTACGATTCGAGGTCCACCTCCAGGTGCGCAGCGTCGGGCCATGCCCGCGCGACGGCTTCCGGAGCCAGGTGGCCGCGCCACGCCACCGGATAGCCGGCGCGGTCGGCGGCGAGCAGCCCGAGGACCGCGAACCTGGGAACGCGCGGCGGTGGACAGGCGACACGGTGGCTGATCCAGTCGAAAAGATCGGGCGCTCGGGTCGGCAATTCGGCCGCAAGGTCTCCGCGGGCCCAGAAGACCGCGCGAAGGCGCCGGTCCCGCAGCACGGGTCGCACGAGGTTCAGTGCCTCGAGATCGGCGGCGGTCGCATCGATGACTACTACCGAGCCGGGCTCCGCGTTTCGCAGCTCCTCGGCGTTCACGACGATCGAGAGCTGCGGCCATCGCATCGACAGGCAATGAACGAGCTCCGGGAGGCGCGAGTCGTGGGCTCCATCCACCAGGATCAGCACGCTGTCCGCGAGATCGAGCAGCTCCTCGATTCTGCGGGCCCAGTCCTCGCTGGAGCCGGCAGCCACGTCGCCTACTCCAGGAGCTGCCCGCTGAGCAGCAGGGCGTGTGGATAGAACCATTCGGACCCATCCAGATACGGAAGCAGGCGACTCGTCCTGAGGAGCTCGTACCCGAGCTGACCGGCCGGCGGCCGACGCGCCGGGTCGTTCATCACCTCGCGGAGAACATCGATGTGCTGCCTGGTGAGGCCCGTCTCGAGGAGCAGCCTTTGTTCCCGCATCGCCGCATCTGCGTGCCCTCGAGTAACCCCGGGGCTGCCGGACAGAAGGACCTGCCCCGCAACCTCGCGGACCAGCTTGACGAAGTCGCGCAGGCGTCCGCCTGATCGGTGGGCGAGCTCGGACAAGATGCCAGGGTCGATCTCGACTCCGAGATCTGCCGTCCGCCGCTGGAACAGCTCGACCATGAAGTCGATCCCCGGCCCTCGCAGATCGCGCGGTCGATCCTTGTCGAGCACTGGCTCGCTCACGAGCACCTTGACCTCGAAGCCCCTCACGAGCGCGAGTGTGGGGTCGTGGCGCAGGACGAAGGGGGCGCAGACAACCGCGTGACACGACAGCCGCCCTAGAATCGCCGAGTTGACGAACAACGCTGCCGCGGCTTCCCGATCCTCGACTCGATCGAGCCCGTCGAGCACCAGCAGGACGCGCCTTCCCAGCCTGTGCTGGACGTTTCCTATGATCACGTTCGCTGCGTGAAGCAGCGTCTGTGCCTCGTCGGTCTGGTCATCGAGTGCCCGGCTCGACCGTCCGATGGGAAGCTTCCACTTCGCTTCCACGGCGTCGAGTGGCGCCAGGACATAGCTCGCCGCACCGGCCGCCGGTGCCCCCCCCGCCGCAGCCGAGGCGAGGATGACCATCGCCTTCATCAACCTCACCAGATCTACCTCAGTCCGCTCGGAATCAGGCACGGCGCTCTTGTCTGCGGCGCGCTTCCAGGCGACCGCCAGATCGGCCAGCGCACCATCGATGAAATCAAAGTCAAACCGCTCCTTGGCTGCCCGAGAAACGGCTAGCGCCGCGAGGAACACGACCTCCCACGATTGCACGTGCCGGAGCGAGTCGAGATCACCCACGATCTTGTCGAAGTGCTGCACAAGATCGAGTTGAACCACGAAGCTCCCTGCGGCTCGGCTCTCCGCGATTCGAGAGAGCTCCGTGCTCTTTCCGGCGCCGACCGTGCCGACGAGCAGGAAACGGCCGTCGCCTATGTCGCGCTCGAGACGACGTGAGATTTCGTCCGCTGGGCTCCGCGATCGCTGGGCACGCCAGCTCGGGTTCGCGGGAGCGCCTTCGGGATCGAAACGACCATACAGCTCGCGAAAGACGTCCACCGCCTGCCACCGTAGCGCAGGCTCGGATGAGCGCATCAGTTATTGCGAGGTGCCCCGGAGGGCAGCCGCGCTCGCGGACGGCTGTGCGTCCCTCCGCTCGGATGCGAAGGCACTGCTCCAGCGAGGACGTTGCCCATGCCTTCTCGAAGCCGCGAGCAAGGCGAGTGCGATCGGCACGAACCACGCTCCGGTCGGGCCGCCTCCGCCCACGCGGCAGCCGCAGCCGTAGGCTGCCCTGTCGGAGCACGTCTCTCCGACGCCCGCATCCGGCCCCGGATCTGGTCGCTCGAGGTCGATGGCGTCACCATCGCGAAGCTCTATCGATCGAGGGATGCCTCGCGCCCCGCTACCCCGCCCGGCGGCCGGCCGTGAGCCGCTCGTGGACGATGGCGTCCGCAACGCGGTGGGTCGCCGTGCCCGTCCGGGCGCTGCGCTCCGCGATCTCGGTGATCGTCTCGGAGATCCTCATCACCTGCGCGCGCGACTCGGCCTCGACGTAGCCCTTCGCCTCGTGGGCGACGTTGATTAGGCCCCCGGCGTTGATCGCGTAGTCCGGAGCGTAGAGGATGCCGCGATCGTGCAGGAGGTCGCCGTGCCGCTGCTCGGCGAGCTGGTTGTTGGCGGCGCCCGCCACGATCGGGACGCGCAGCCACGGGACGGTCGCGTCGTTCAGGCCGGAGCCGAGGGCGCAGGGCGCCAGGACGTCGGCCTCGAGCCCGAAGACCTCGTCGGTCTGCGCGATCGCCGCGCCGAACTCGTCGGCCGCCCGCTTCGCCTTGGTGTCGTCGACGTCGGCCACGGTGAGGTGGGCTCCGACGCTCGCGAGCTCCCTGCACAGGTGGTAGCCGACGTGCCCGACGCCTTGCACCAGCACCCGCAGCCCCTCGATGTCGCCGCGGCCCAGCTTGTACTTCGCGCATGCCTCGATCCCGCGCCGCACGCCGAGCGCGGTGAACGGCGAGGGATCACCCGATCCGCCGTTCTCGGGGCTGACCCCGGTGACGTGCTTGGTCACGGTGCGGACGGCCTCCATGTCCTCGATCCCCGTCCCGGAGTCCTCCGCCGTGATGTAGCGCCCGACGTCCTCGATGAATCGACCGAAGGCCTGGAACAGCGCCTTGCGGTTCGGGATGGCCTGGGGCCGGAGGATCACGGACTTGCCGCCGCCGTGCGAAAGACCCGCGAGGGCGGCCTTGTAGGTCATCCCGCGGGCGAGCCTGAGCGCGTCCTCGACGGCCGCGATCTCCGTCGGGTAGGCGATCATCCGGCAGCCGCCCAGCGCCGGCCCGAGCGTCGTGTCGTGAACGGCGATGATCGCTCGCAGCCCCACGCTGTCGTCCCGTCGCAGGTACAGGTCGCCGTAGCCGTGCAGCTCCATGCTCCGAAAGATGTCCATGGCGGTGGGCGGAGTGTATCCACAAGCCGAGCTGCGTCCAGGGGATTGGCGGTATGCTCTCGCCCCGTGCCGAGATGCGTGCTGGCGGCGCTCGTGATCTCGACCTGGCCTCTCGCCGCCATGGCCGACGGCGTCGGCGTCTACGGCCGGTTCGATCGCGAGCTCGTGGTCTCCGCGGGGCTCGGAGGCGGCGCGCGGGAGCGGCTCGACGGCGGTCTCGCCGGACTGGTCACGGTCGATCTGCGCATGCGCTGGCTCCACACCGCGGGGATTGCCGCCACGTGGGAGCTCGAACCGGTCGGCTCCCCGCGGCAGCACGGGACGATCGCGGTCGACCTGCGTCCGTTCTTCCTGATCTTCGTGTTCCAGAACCGATTCAGCGGCCGTTCGTTCGCCGATCTGGTCGTCTACAACCTGGGGCTCGAGGCGGGCATCGCCTGGGACGGCTCGCGCCCGGCGTTCCTCATCGGGCTCGGCACCGAGATGCCACTTCTCAGGAGGCGCGCACAGGGCCTGTTCCTGCGCGTCGGGTCTCGCGTCCACTTCGAGCGGGAAAGGTGGGTCGGCGGGCACGGGAAAGACACCGGCTTCGAGGCCGTCCTGGCGCTGCAGTGGCAGTGGGGCCTGGAGGCGTGAGGGGCCGCGATCCGGCGGCGCTCGTCGCCTCGATCTTCCACGCCTCGCTGGCGTCGATCGACCTCGCGGCGCGAGTCGAGCGGGTGCTGCGAGGACTCGAGCCGCGACTGCCGAGGCGGGTACGGCTCCTGGCCGTCGGGAAGTGCGCTCCGCGGATGGCCGCCGGCGCCCTGCGGGTCCTCGAGCCCGTCGAGCCCGCGCTCGTCGTGACGTCTCGTGGCGTTCCGGCGAGCGTGCCGGTCATGCGTGCAGGCCATCCCCTTCCCGACGGGGCGAGCCTCGAGGCCGGCCGCCGGGCCCTGGCCCTCGCCCGGCGCTCGGCAGAGGGCACGGCGCTCGTGGTCCTCGTCTCCGGCGGCGCTTCCGCGATGCTCTGCGCGCCGATCGCCGGCGTGAGCCTGGCGATCAAGAGGCGCGTGACGGACGCGCTCCTGCGCGACGGCGTCCCGATCGCCGAGATCAACGACGTGAGGGCGCTTTTGTCCGACGTGAAGGGCGGCAAGCTCGCTCGAGCCGTGGCCGGCGCCCGTGTGGTCACGCTGGTGGCGTCGGACATCCTCGGTCGCGGCGACCTGACCCGCGTCGGGTCGGGCCCGACCCTGGGACGCTTCGCTCCGAGCCGTGAGGCGCACCGCGTCGCCGGCCCCGGAGATCTGTTGGGAGCCGCGCTGGCCGCCGCCAAGCGGACGGGCCTGCCCGTCAGACGCCTGCCGTTCGCGGACGGACCGGTCGAGGAGCTCGCCGAACGCTACGCCGCCATCGAGAGCCCGGGGCTCCACGTCGCGGTGGGAGAGCCGACGGTGCGTGTCGGGCGAGCCGGCGGGCGCGGAGGACGCAGCGGGCACCTCGCTCTCCTCGTCGCACGGAAGATCCACGGCCGCCGGGTCTGCTTCCTCGCGGCCGGATCCGACGGTATCGACGGCTCGAGCAGCGCGGCAGGCGCAACCGTGGACGGCGGGACCTGGCGCCGCGCGGAGGCTGGCGGACTGTCACCGGCAAGAGCGCTCCGGGAATTCGACAGTGCACGGGTGCACCGGTCCTTGCGAACGGACATTTTCACCGGGGCCACAGGGCTGAACCTCCTGGACCTGCACTTGACTCTGGTGGATCGTGGGGACGAAACAGGCGTATAAGATCCCCTGCAGTGGCCCACTACGACCTTTGGATGATCGAGACCGGCGAGCGGCCCGCCGACGATGTCGTGGCAGCCGTGCGGGAGGTGCTCTCCGGCGTGACCTCGGGATGGCTGCAGGTTTGCGCCGCCTCGAGGTCGGGGATCCGCGAGGTCTACTTCACGTCAGACTCGCAGCCCGGCGAGAAGGTGCCCGTCCCCGGAGGCATGACCGAGGAGGCCTTCGTGACGGCGCTTCGCAGCCGCTTCGCCGCGCGCGCGTGGATCATCCATTACTCGACGGAGACCCAGGCAGGCAACGTCCTCAAGATCGACGCCGACGGCAGCGTCGACGCGCGCACGTTCGAGAGCGAGGAGCTCCCGGCCCGGATCCGCGGCGTGCTCGAGGGTCGCGGCCCCGTCGAGGCGAGCGCGTGGGTCGGCGCCGGACCCCCGGACGAGGAGGGCGCGGAGCACGGGATCTTCCGCCGGGGCTACGACGCGCCGCCGCCTCCGCGTCCCAAGTCGGGGACGCTCGGCTACGACAAGCCGCTCGAGGATGGCAGCTACGTGGGCGCCTTCCAGGCATGGGAGGGCTCGGCGATCGAGGCGGTGGCCGAGGAGGTCGGGCACGGGGAGACCGGGGAGCTGACGATCTCCGACGCGACCGGCTCCGGTGCGCGCATCTACCTCGAGCGCGGGCGGATCGTCGGGATCGTCGTGGATGGCGCTCGCGGCCAGCTCCCGCAGGACGTGTGGGCGAAGATCTGCGCCCTCGTTCCCTCGAAGCGCCGCCTGCGCCGCGGCGTGATCCAGCCGCGCCACGTCGACCGCCTCCAGCTATCGACCGAGCACCTCCTTCGGGTCGGCCGGGGCGAGGAACCGCGGAGGTAGTCCGCGGCCCCGGGCGCCGCTGCTCTCCGGGGCATCGCCGCCGCCACTCAGCGAGTAACGAGCGAACGCAGGCCGATTCACTCGGCCGTAGTGAGCGATCGTACGGAGCGCCGAAGCGGGGGGGCCGCGGGGGGCCTTCGGTTCGGGCGCAGCCCACCCGCGCTCGACGAAGAGCCGAGGCATGCCCATCCGGTTGCTTGCCAGACGCGGGCCCAACAGGCGACAGGCGACAGGCAACTGGCAACTGGCAGCCGCCGGACGCACGCGCTGCTCGTCCGGGTCCGGAATTGCCCGTCGC
>JACPQR010000097.1 GCA_016190375.1 Deltaproteobacteria bacterium | reverse complement strand
TCCCAATCCCGACCACGCTCAAACCCACTGGCACGTCCATCGCGGGCTTGGGGACGTGCAAGGAAGGCGCCCTGGCCGGGCGCGGTATCTGGAACACGTTCCCAAGCCCGACCACCCTCAAAACCACGGGCACGTCCATCGCGGGCTTGGGGTCGTGCAAGGAAGGCGCCCTACCGGGCGCGGTATCTCGAGCACGTTCACGCTCCTAGACACCCCGTGGCGACCGCGATTGACCGACCCCGGCGGCGTCGCCGTTAGTGAAGCAAATCCGGCCCCTGGCGAGTGGCACCGCCCTTGCTGTACGGAACCGACATGGCTCTCAGACTCGCAACGATGACGTGCTTGGCGGCGATGTTCGCGGGATGCGCGTGCGGGGCGGGCAAGCCCGGAGCCGCGCCGGAAGCGCCTCCAGTCGAGACCGGCTGCACCGACATCGCCGAGGGTTGCGTCTGCGACGCGCCCGCCCCGGCGTCCTGCTACGACGGAGCGGCCGGCGCCCAGGACGTCGGGATGTGCGAGCCCGGCCTGCGCTACTGCCTCGGTGGATTCTGGGGACCATGCGAAGGCCAGGTCAGACCGCACGCCGAGCTCTGCGGCGACGGTCTGGACAACGACTGCGACGGCGACACGGACGAGGGCGGAGCCTGCGACTGCGAGGACGGCTGCAGCGAGGACGGCGCCGACTGCTTCGCCGAGGGCGAGATCCAGAACCTCGTCGATCAGGGCGACTGTTCTCTGACCCTGCGCTCCCGCGAAGTGGCAATCGGCGACGCGTGGATCGCCAACACCCAGGACTCCAGCGTCTCGCGGATCGATACTGCCCGCGGCGTCGAGGTCGCGCGCTACGCATCGGTGAACGACGGCGACCACGGCGCGCCGAGCCCGTCCGTCGCGTGCGATCCGCGCCAGGTGGTCGCCAACGCCCCGACGGGCAACTGCCCGTCCCGCACGGCCGTCGCTCCGAACGGCGACGCCTTCGTCTCCAACCGCGCGTTCGGCTCGCAGGGGACGGTCTCGCGCCTCGCCGGAAGCATCGATCGCTGCATCGATCGAAACGGCGACGGCATCATCCAGACCTCGCAGGATCTCGACGGCGACGGCGTGATCTCGACGGACCCTGTCGACGGCGAGTACCTCTCGTCGCGCGACGAGTGCATCGTCTGGACCGTTCCGGTCGGAGCGCCCGCGGACGTTCCACGCGGCCTGGCGATCGCGCCGTCCGCCGATCCCGGTCGCACGGGCGAGCTCTGGGTGGGCCTGTACTTCGCGCGCCGTGCGCTCGTCCTCGATCCCGAGACCGGTGCGCAGATCGCGAGCGTCTCGCTCGACGTCCGACCCTACGGCGCCGCCGCTTCGGCCGATGGACGCATCTGGTTCACCGAGACCGACTGGTCGAGCACGTTCGGCCTGCAGGCGGTCGACGCGCAGACCAGGGCCGTCGAGCCCGCGCTCAACCCGCCGGCCGTCGGCGGCTGCATGGGCAGCTACGGCATCGCCATCGACGAGCAGGGCCGTGTCTGGCGCGGCAGCTCGCCCTGCACGGGCGTGTTCAGGTACGACCCCGCCACGGAGGAGTGGAGGCGCTTCGACCTCGACGGGAACGGCGAGTCCATGGGCGTCACGGCCGACGGCGAGGGGAACGTCTGGGCGGTCTTCTTCCGCGACGGGAACCGCAACCGGGTCGCCAAGGTCGCGCGCTTCGACGCGGACACGGGAGAGATCGACCTCGAGTACGACCTCGGAGGCTCGATCGCCGACCCGTGGGGCGTGGGTCTGGACGGCGAGGGCGATGCCTGGATCGTCAGCCGCGGCAGCGACAGGGCGATCGAGATCCAGCCCGACTCGGGCCAGATCACGACCGTGACGGTCGGCCACGAGCCCTACACGTACAGCGATTTCACCGGGTACCAGCTCAACCTCGTGACCGAGCCGACGGGCTACTACGACCAGGTCTTCGAGGGCTGCGCGAACGACCCGACCCAGTGGTACGACGTGATCGCCGATGCGGCGGTCCCCGACGGGAGCCGCGTCGAGGTCTTCTTCCGCAGCGCCGATTCACTCGAGGAGCTCGAGGACACCGCCTGGCAGGGCCCGTTCGAGTCGCCAGCGAACGCGCGCGACGAGCGCGGCCGCTACCTCGCGGTCCGCGTGCAGCTCTGGGCCGCCGGCGACCCCCACGTTCCCCTGCCGATCCTGCGCGACGTCCGGGTCGCCCACAGTTGCCCCGACGAAGCGGAGTAGGGGCATGGCCGTTAGCCGTTGGCCATCAGCGATTAGCCCGGAAGTGCCGCTCTCGCGCCTCGCCTCCGACGAGCCGCCAGATGTGCGGAGTGGGGATCAGCTTCCCGACGATCGCCTGCGTCGCTCCGCCATCATGATGAGCGACCGCAGGTGATGGTAGCCGACCTGAAGCTGGAAGTCGTTCTCGACGGGGCTCGGGGGCGACTCCGTGACGCGACGCGCCGAGTCGTTCGACAGGTGCTGCTCCAGGTCGCTCTCGCGGACGGGTGAAGATGGAGGGGGCGGGGCGGCACCGGCAGCGGGCGCCGGAAGCTCCGGCACCTCGATGTCCGGCCGAATTCCCTCCGCCTGGATCGAGCGGCCGCTCGGAGTGTAGTAACGCGCGATCGTGAGCTTGAGACCTGATCCGTCGGGCAGGTCGATGATGTTCTGCACCGACCCCTTTCCGAAGGTCCGCTTCCCGATCACGACCGCTCGACCGTGGTCCTGCAGCGCGCCTGCCACGATCTCCGAGGCGCTCGCGCTGTACTCGTTGACGAGGACGACCATCGGGAAGCCGTCCCGGGTTCCCCGGGCGTGTGCGCGCTCCTCGTCCAGGAGCGCACCACCCTGCCCGCGCGTCGAGACGATGACCCCCTCCGCGAGGAACTCGTCGGAGACCAGCACCGCCTGATCGAGCAGCCCCCCCGGGTCGTTGCGCAGATCGAGGACGAGCCCACGAAGCGAGCCGCCGCCGTCCGACGTCAATCGATCGAGCTCGCGGCGCAGGTGCTCGGCCGTGCGCTCCTGGAAGGCCTTGATCCGGACGTACGCGATGCCTCGCTCCAGCGACCGAGCCTCGACGCTCTCTACCCGGATGATCGCCCGGACGAGCTCCAGCTCGATCGGCGCCTCCACGCCGGCTCGCCGCAGCTTCAGGCGGACGCGAGAGCCGGGCTGCCCCCGCATCACCCGGACCGCGTCGTCGATGGTCATGTCGGCGGTGTTCCGGCCGTCGATCTCCGTGATCTGGTCTCCGCTGCGGATGCCTGCCTCCGCCGCCGGCGTTCCGTCGAGCGGCGCGACCACCGTGGGCATGCCGTCGCGCATGTCGATCTCGATCCCGATCCCTCCGAACCGGCCGGTCGTGTCGCTCTGCAGGAGGCGGAACTCCTCCGGATCCATGAACGATGAATGCGGATCGAGGGTGCCGACGAGGCCCCGTATCGCGCCGTAGACCAGGCGGTCCTGGTCGACCTCCTCGACGTAGCTCGACTCGATGTGCGTGAGCACCCGCGTGAAGATGCCGAGGTTGTGGTAGGGGGAGAGCCGCCGAGGGACCGCATCCGCCAGACGGCTCGTTGCCGCGCCGATCAGGTACGAGACGATGATTGCCGCGAGAAAGAGCGCCGTTCGGGTCTTAGGGGAGCTTCGCATGACCCGAAAAGTGTATGGGTCTCGGCGCCGGCGGGCAAACGCATTGGATCTTCGAGGATGCCCAAGCCGGACAACGCACGGTTTCTCAGCAGGTCTTCGCCGCCTTGGGGACGTGCAAGGAAGGGCGCCTCCGGCGCCTGTATCTCGAACACGTTGACGGCGCCACCGTGGGTGTAGTACCCACAGGTCTCCGGCGCAATGTCGCCGGGAGGTAGGGATGGCAGGCACAGACAAGCGAAAGCAGAGTCTTTATTTCCCGGAATCGATGCTGCAGGAGATTCAGGCGGAAGCGGCGCGGCAGGACCGGTCGCTGTCCTGGATCGTGCAGAAGGCCTGGAAGATCGCCCGCAAGGAGATCATGAAGTACCCCTCCGTCAACGACTACACCGGCGAGGACACCGGTGAGGACGAGCGCGGGCGCGACGAGGCCGAGGCCGGCGAGTAGCTCTTCCGTGCATGCCTGATCGGCAGGCCTGGGTCCGGACGGGCGACGGCACCTCCATCTACTTCACGGTTCGCGGAACCGGCGCTCCGGTCCTCGCGCTCTGCGACGGCATCCTCTGCGACGGCTTCATCTGGAAGTACCTCGAGCCGCACTTCTCGGCGCGGACGACGGTCGTACACCTCCACTACCGCGGGCATGGGCTCTCGGGACCTCCGGGCGATCCCGATCGGATCGGGCTCGAGGCGCATGCCGACGATCTCATCTCGGCTCTTGGCGCCGCTGGCAACGGATCCGACCGCGTGGTGGTCCTCGGCCACAGCATGGGAGTACAGGTCGCGCTCGAGACCTACCGGAGATACCCGGACCACGTCGCCGGTCTCGTGCTCTGCTGCGGCGCTGCGGGCCGCGTTCTCGACACCTTCCATTCGAACGGGCTGCTCAAGAGCCTGTTCCCGTCCTTGCTCCAACAGGTGAACCGCCGGCCCGACCTGGCGCGTGCGATCTGGACGCGCGTCCCCGCGGATCTCGCCTTCCAGCTCGCGCGACTGTCAGGGGAGGTGAACCGCAAGAACATCCGCCGCGAGGACCTCCTGCCCTACCTGCGAAACATGGTGAAGGTCGACTTCTCTCTGTTCACGCGGATGCTCGCGCGCGTCGACGCCCACACGGCGGAGGACATGCTCGGCTCGATTGCGGTGCCGACGCTGATCGTCGTCGGCGAAAAAGACACCTTCACGCCGCCATCCGTGGCGCACAGGATGGCCGAGGCCATCAAGGGCTCCGAGGTCCTCGTCCTGCCCGGAGGCTCTCACGCCGCGCTGATCGAGCTGCCGCAGATGCTGAACGAGCGGATCGAGAGGTTCCTCGACGACCGCGTCAGATCATCACCTTGAAGAGCTGCTGCCCGAGGAGAAGGAAGTCGCCGGCGCCCACGGTGCGCTCGCTCTTGAGGCGCAAGAACGTCCCGTTCGAGCTGCCCAGGTCCGTCAAGTAGACGCGGCCGCTCTCCGTCGTGATCCGGCAGTGCAAGCCCGACACGTATCCGTCCTCGGGAAACATGAGGTCACCGCGCTCGCGGCCGAGCGTCACGCCGTCGCCCCCGACGGGAAACGCATTGGAGCTCGAGTCGCGGCCCACCACGAGCGCGACACGGCCCCAGTATCCCTCCACGGGGCTGCCGACGGGCTCCACGCCGTCCCGCGCGGGCCCCGGCTGCTCGATCGCCTCGTACAGGAGGATCTCCTGACCGATCCGGAAGACGTCGTTGTGCTTGATCTCGATCGGCTGATCGCGAGGGATCTTCAGGTAGACGCCGTTGAGGCTTCCCTCGTCGCGGACGACCAGGGAGGAGCCCTTGAACGTCAGCGTGACGTGCTTAGGCGACAGGTACGAGTCGCCGCCGAACAGCGAGCCGCTCTCGCGGCCGATTGCGTTCGCCCCATCCTTGAGCGAGTGAGCGCCGCCCTCCGATCCGTCCGGGCGAATGAGGACCAGCTTGCCCTTCGCCGACGGCGCCGCGATGGGCTGGGCCGTCGGCATCGCAACCGAGGCGGGCGCTGGTGCTCCGGCGGTCTTCGCGCCGCAGCTCCCGCAGAACTTGAAGCCGACCGGCACCATCGCGCCGCACGACGGGCACGGGGTCGGTCCCGCCGCGGGAGCGGTCGCCGGGGCGGCGGCCGGAGCCGGCGCCGGCATGTGCGCCGGCGCCGGCGCGTGGGCGGCAGGCGCAACCATGGCGGGTGCCGGCGCGGTCATCGGCGAGGCAGCGACCGGAGCGTGCGAGCGTGGCATCGCCGCTGGAGCCGGCGCCGCGGCCACCGGGGCCGGAGCCGGAGTCGCGACGACGCGCGGCGACATCGCCGCGGGCACGCCCGCCGGGGGCGTCGGTGTGGCGAAGCTCTTCGCCGCGGGTGCAGCTCCCCGCGGGAGCTCGCCCCCACAACCCAGACAGAACTTGTAGTGGTCCTGGTTCTCCTTGCCGCACTTCGGACAAACGATCACCGTGGCCTCCTCAGGAGAAACGGCGGGCGCGGAACGGAACTCACCGGAGAGGGAGTGTTATCCTGTACTTGCGCGTTACGTCAAGTGTCGAGGAGAAGGGGGGGATGGGGTAGACTCCCCCGGTACCTGCGGCGCCCCGATGATGGCCGAATGCCCGCATTGTCTGGAGGTGGTCCCGGCCCTCGAAGGGGCCTGTCCTCGCTGCCGCCAGGATCTCGCCGCCCAGCCGGGCGCGGACCCGCTGATCGGCAAGATCGTCGCCGAGAACTTCGAGATCCTGGAGCTGTTGGGCATCGGCGCGATGGGGCGCGTGTTCCGCGCACGCCAGATCTCTCTCGACAAGGTGGTCGCGATCAAGGTGCTGCATCGACATCTGGTCGGAGACCCCAAGCTCGCCAAGCGCTTTCACCGCGAGGCCAGGGCCGCCAGCCGGCTGAACAGCCCCAACAGCCTTCAGATCATCGACTTCGGCCAGGCCGCGGACGGGACCCTGTACATCGCGATGGAGTACCTCGAGGGAGAGAGCCTGGCCGACCTGATCGAGCGGGACTTTCCGTTCTCGCCGGCCCGCATCCACCGCATCCTCGCCCAGGTCTGCGACGCGCTCGACGAGGCGCACGAGGCCGGCATCATCCATCGCGACCTGAAGCCCGAGAACATCCTGGTGACCGCGAGGCGCGGCGAAGCCGACTTCGTGAAGGTCTGCGATTTCGGGATCGCGAAGATCCAGGACACGAAGGCGGAGGACACGGACGCCCAGATCACGATGGCGGGACTGGTCTGCGGCACTCCCGAGTACATGTCGCCCGAGCAGGCTCGGGGCGACCCGCTCGACGGGCGCACGGACGTTTACGCGGTGGGAGTGATCGCCTATCAGATGGTCACGGGCAAGCTGCCTTTCTCCGCCGAGACCGCTCTCGGCGTGATCACGAAGCACATCACCGAGGCGGTGGTGCCGCCGACACGCAGTCGTCCGGACCTCCAGATCCCGGGCGAGCTGGAGGCGGTGGTCCTTCGCGCAATGTCGAAGAACCGCGAGGACCGTCAGGCGAGCGCGGGTGATCTGAAGCGCGAGCTCGCGGCGGCGCTCGCCCGGATCGCGGACCCGAGCCGGCGCCATCCATCGAAGGACGTCCTGCCGGTGGCCCCTCCGGCGCGAACGATCATGTCCGGCGAGATCGAGGGCCTGCCGGGCCGGCGGGGAACGCGCTGGCGATTGGCCGCCGTCGTCCTGGGCGGTCTGCTCTTCGCGACCGGAGGATACCTGGCCTTGCGGGCCTCGGCCCCGCGCCCCGGGGCGCCACGTCTCCATTCCGATCTCGGGCCGGCGCCGTCTCGGCCGCCGGCAGGGCCGGTGAGCCGGGATTCCACCGGCGGCGCCACCGTCGCCGCGGACGCGGCGCAGTCGGCGGCGGAGGTGCCCGACGCGGCGGCGCCACCGGCTGCGGTCGCGGGGCCCGATGCCGCGGTCCCGCCCGCCGAACCGCGTCCGCCCAGGTCCTCGAAGCTCGCCCAGAAATCGGCTCGGCCCGCGCCCGTCCAGCCGCCTCCGCAAGCAGGGGACCCCGGGAGAGCGGCGTTCGAGGAAGGCCGCAGGCTGTTCCAGACCAGCCAGTACCAGCAGGCAATCGCGAAGTACCGCGAGGCCGAGCGTCACGGGTACGGCGGCGTCGCGCTCTACCGTGCGCTGGGACAGGCGCATGCGCGCCTCGGCAACGTGCCGGCGATGTGCGACGCCTATCGCCGAGTGCTTCGAGCGAGCCCTGGCGACGTGATCGTGAAAGGGATCGTCGGGGCTCAGTGCCCGGACTAGGGCCGCGCTAGGGAGTGATCTCCACCCTCAGAAGTTGCCGGCCCAGGAACACGTAGTCGCCGTGAGCCAGCTCTCGCTCGCGGTGGATCCTGAGGAACGTCCCGTTCTTGCTGCCGAGGTCCGTCAACGTGAACTTGCCGCCGGCGCCGACCTCGAGCTTCACGTGCTTCGAGGACATGTACGGATCGGCGGGGAAGTTCATCTCCGACCCCTCTCGTCCGATCTGCACCGAGGTCTCGCGCGCGCAGTAGACCATCCCGGTGGCGCCGCCGCGTAGCAGGTGGACGATGCGGAACGCGCTCGGACGCTTGGGGCTCGAGTAGAAGTACGTCCCATCGGGCTCGGGCGCGTCGGCCGGCTTCGGAGTCAGCTCCAGGCGGAAGTACTGCTGCCCGGCCATGAACACGTCCGACGGCTCGATCGACGTGGTGCCCCGCACGCGGCCGTACACGCCGTTGAGCGAGCCCTCGTCACGCACGTAGAGCTTGGAGTCCCGGTAGAAGAAGTTCGCGTGCTTCGGGGAGAGCGTGGCGTCGTCGGGGAAGAGGATCGCGCCCTGCGAGCGGCCGGCCACGTGCTCGACGGAGTTGAGGTGGTAGGAGATACCGTCGAGGCCCTCGCCCCGGATGAGCACGAGCTTCGCCTTCCCGGGGGCCTGCATCGCTCCGAAGAAGGAGGTCTTCGCCGAGGCGACCTCGACCGGCATCGGCGTCCCACAGCGGCCGCAGAACTTGTGGCCAGGCGGGACCTGGCTGTGACACGACTTGCAGATGTAGCTGCGTGCTTGCTCCATGGGTTCCTCCGCGGCCGCTACAGCCGTCTGGGTTTCACTCTTGTCGTCTTCGCGTGCTCTCTCGGGGGGCCCCGCCGTGAATCGCTCCTCGATGGCCGCGATCGCGGGGGCGTCCGATTCGGAGACCCATGCCACGCCATCGAAGGCGGGCCCAACGACGGAGTCGTCGACGTCGGAGCCTGTCGGCTCGCCGCCTCCCACGACGATCGGCTGGGTCGTGACGTCGTCGAACAGACCAAGTGGATTCGAGCAGGAAGGGCAGTGGCTCGTGCCCCTCGGAGCCCACAGATCGCACTCGCCGCAGACGATTCCAAGCTCGAGCTCCATCCCACGCTATTCGCCAGAAAACGCGAGAATTATTGCGCGTCTGTGGGAGCCCTTGTCAAGGAAGGGTTTGGCAGGGCTTCACCGGGGGTGCAGCACGGACTCGACGCGTGGATCCTCGTCGTGGGTGGAGCGCACGATCTCGCGGGCGCGCGCGCCGTCCATCCCGGCCAGCGCGGTCGCGGCTGCGAGTCTGACCATCGGCTCCGAGTCTCGATGCAGCGCCTCCTCGAGGGCTGCCACGTCGCCCTCCTCGCCCAGGGCGCCCAGCGCCTCGGCCGCTGCGGAGCGCACGAAAGCGAACGGGTCGGCGCGAAGCGCCTGCGCGAGCGCGCGAGCGGCGCTCGGGGCGCGCAGTCGACCCAGGGCGGTCGCGGCGGCGGCGCGTACGGCCCATGCGTTGCTCTCCTCCAGCGTCCTCGCGAGCGCCGCGGCGGCCCTGGCGTCGCCCACACGGGCCAGCATCTCGATCGCGGGACGCTGGATCGCCTCGGTGGAATCGCGCACGGCGAGGAGGAGCGCCTCCTGCGCCTCGGGTCCGCCGATCCGGCCGAGGACCGCCACCGCGCGCTTGCGGACCTCGACATCTGCGTTCGTCACGAGCGACGCGACCCTGCGTAGCTCGCTCTCGGCGATGGTCCCGAGCGCTCGGTTCATCGCAAGGGCGTCCGCGGCCGGCGCCCCGGCGGCCTCGTCGGTGAGCGGCGACAGTCCGATACCCTGTCCCGCTGGCGCGGCGAGCAGCGAGTCGAGCGCCACCCTGGCCCGCTCGGGACGGCCCGCGAGCGCAAGGTCCAGGCCGCGGCGCAGCGCGGCGAGTCGTAGCGCGACCACGGGGGCCTTCGGCGGGCCGGGCGGGAGGGGATCCAGGAGCGAGCCCACGAAGGACTGCGGGTCGATGCGCCCGTCGGGCAGGCGGAAGTAGTCCACCTGCGGGAGCTCGCCGCCAGCCGAGCCGAGGCGCGCGAGCGCCCAGGCCGCCGTCGCGCGCAGATCGCGATCCTCGTCGAACAGCGCCTCCGAGAGCGCCTCCGCGGCCTCCGCGTCACCCAGGGCGCCCAGCGACATGGCGGCGGCGCGGCGCACGGGTTCCGGGCCGGTCCTGAGGGACGCGACCAGGGGGGCGACCGCCTCGCGGCGCCCGAGCCGCCCGAGCGCGATCGCTGCGGCCGCTCGCACCAGGATCAGCGGATCCGTTTCGAGCCTCTCGCGAAGGACTGCGAGCGCGCGGGGATCCCCGAGGTCGCCCAGCCCGATGCAGCCGAACGCGCGCACCGGATCGATCGGGCCCGTCGCGGCCCGCGTGAGCGCCCCTGCCGCCCGGCGATCGCGCATCCGGACGAGGCCCCACACCGCGGCGAGGCGAATCCTGATCTCGGTGCTCGTCGCGAGCGCCTCGAGCCTGGCGATCAGGCGCGCGTCTGCGAGCGCGACGGCCGCGACCAGCGCCCGTGCGCGCAGGTCGACGTCGCCGTCGTCGGACTCCGCGGTCGCGAGCAGCGGCGGGGCCGCGTTGGGGTTGCCGAGGTAGCCGAGGATGTCCACGGCCGCCCTCCTCTGGGCCGGATCCTGATCCGCCAGCGCCTCGAGCAGCGGCTTGAGCGCCCGCTGTCCGATGCGGCGGAGCGAGTCGCGTGCCTGGCGCGCATCGTCGGCGCCGCCGTTCCGGGCCCGCTGGATCAGCGGCCACGCGAGCCGCGTGTACAGGTCCACCAGCGCCCTGCGGAAGACCGGCCGGCGAGGCTGGGCCACCGCAACGGGCATGATCTCGCGCTCGAGGTCCTCGAGCGTGCCGGCCGAGAGGTTGAGCTGCACGGAGAGCCTGGCCGCGCGCGTCACCATCTCGTCGTCGGGCGCCCCGCGGATGACGGCCCGATAGAGCAGGTCCGCTTCGCGCGTCGCCCCGCGCATGAGATGGATCTCCGCGAGCTCGAAGTAGCTCGAGAAGAGTCTATCGTCGATCTCGATCGCCCTCCGGTAGGACGCGATCGCGTGCTCGTAGTCCTGGCGCGACCTGTAGAGCTGGGCGAGCCGCGCGTGCGCCTGGGCGTCGGAGGGGTTCAGGTCGACGGCCCGTGAGGCGAACTCGACGGCCTCGTCATCGCGGTAGATCTGCAGCGCGTAGCTCGCGATCCGCTGGTAGAACTCGCGAGCGCGGCGGGGCTCGAGCTCGGCCAGCCTCTTGAGCACCTCGACGGCGCCCGCGAGGTCGCCCTTCTGGACCAGAACCCGCTCCAGCGAGAGGAACGACTCGATGTCGCCGGGCGCCAGAGAGACCACCCGGCGAAGCGCGCGCTCCGCGTCGGCCAGCCGTCGGAGCTTCAGGTAGGCCTCCCCGAGGAACCGCCCGGCCTCGAGGTCCGGCGACGCGTCGGCAAATCGCCGCTCGAGCGCAGGCAGTCGCGTGGCGAGCGTCCGCGAGAGCGACCAGATCCCCACGATCCGGGAACGCGCCTCCCTGCGCAGGATGCGATCGTCGCCCGCGAGGTCCAGCACCCGCTGCCACTCGGTCGCCGCATCGTCGAGGTTGCGGTTGCGCTCCAAGAGAGAGGCGAGGCCCCTGCGCAGGTCCACGTCCTGGGGCCGCATCGCGACCGCCTCGCGGTACAGATCGATCGCCTGCGGCACCATGTCGTGGTCGCCGTAGACGTCGGCCAGGTTCGCCTTGGCCCGCGCGCGATCCGAGCCCAGGTGGAGCAGCCGCCGCCAGGTCTCGACGGCGCGATCGCGCTGCCCAGCCTGGTACTGCTCCTCTCCCAGCGCGACGATGTGCGACGGTTCGGCCGGGTCGATCCTGGCCAGGATCTCGATCTCGCGTGTGGCGCGCTCGGCCTCGCCCCACCTGGCGTACAGCTCAGCGAGCGAGGAGTGGACGTCGGGGTCGCTGGCGTGCCTGGCGCCGATCGACTGCAAGAGCTGCAAGGCACGAGCGCGGTCGCCCTCGCGGAAGTGGATCTCGGCCAGCTCGAGAGCGAACCGGGGCTCGGTCGGCGCCGCGGCGATGAGCCGGTGGTACTCCTCGCGCACCTCGGAGTTTCTGCCGGAGCGCTCGAGGAGCTGGATGAGCCTCACCCGGGTGTCGATGTCGCGCGGGCTCTGCGCCAGGGCGCGCCTGTACGCCGCGACTGCGTGCTCCTCGTCGCCGATCTCATCGTAGAGCCGAGCGAGCAGCTCGTCCTTCTCGAACCCCCGCGCCGCCGCGCCCCGCTCGAGCTCCGCGATGAGCCCGCGCAGATCGTCGCGGCGCCGGTAGAGCTCCGTCAGGATCTCGTACAGCTCGCGCCTGAGGCCCGAAGCCTGGCCTGCGACCACGAGGGCCCGCCGCAGGGTCTGGATGGCGTCGTCCGATCGCCCGAGCTCGATCTGGCAGCGGGCCAGCTCGCGCAGCGCGGGCACGGAAGCGCGCGCGTCGCCGCGGGTGAAGCGCACGACCTCCTCGAACGCTGCGGCGGCGAGCTCGTACTTGCGCCGCGCCATCAGGAGCTGGCCCCACTCCATCCTGAGGAACACGCTCGACGGCGTCAGCGCGATGATCTGGTCGAAGTTTCTCCGCGCTCCGTCGATGTCGTCGCGATCGAGCGCCAGCTCGACCAGCTCGTGGAGGATCTCGGTTCGCTCGCTGCCGCTCGTGAGCCCGAGTGCGCGGTCGTAGAGGCGTCGTGCCTCCGCTGGGTCGGAGCCTACCGTGAGCTTGGCCGCCGCGAGGACGGGGACGGGGCTCGTGGGCCGGACCGCGGCCGCAGCAATGTACTGCGCAAGCGCCTCCTCGTTGCGCGCCGCGGCCTTGTAGAGGTGTCCGAGGATCATCCGGGCGACGAACGGCTCGGCCTCGCTCTCGACCCGCCGCCGGAACTCCTCGATGAGGGGATCGATCGATCCGTGGAGCTCCCGCGTGATCTCCAGGAGGCGCGTGAGCGCGAACCCCTCCCGCGGATCGCGCTCGAGGGCCCTGCGGTAGCGTTCGGCCAGGACCGGGAGCTGCCGCCGTCGAGGGTCCGACTCCTGTGCCGAAGAGCCCGGATCCACGCCCGGCTGAGGCGGGCGGACCTGCGCCGGGCGCTTCCCCGGCCTCTTTCCGGGCGCGTGAGACGGCGGCCGCTTGCCTGGGTGCCGCCGGAGCCCCCACTCGTCCTGCGCCTCGCCCCGGGACGGCCAGGAGGTCACGGAGCCCGCGAGCACCATGCACAGGAGGGCCGCTCGCCTCATCCAGGTCAGTCTAGCTGGTGACCCCGAACGGTGCTACCCGCACTCGCCCGCGACACACTCGTCGAGGTCCGGGTCGCAGTCCTGCGTGCAGCTGTAGTACTGCCCGCACGTGAGCCCATCGTAGGGCACGCAGAGCCGGTAGCGGCCCCCTTCGAAGTCCTGGCACTCCGACCAGGCCGGGCAGGGCCTCCTCCTGCAGTCCTCGAAGCAATAGTTGCTCGTGCTGACGACGCACTCGCCGCTGACGCAGTCGGAACGATCGAAGCACGGGTTGCAGGTCCGGGCTCCGCCCGAGGGGCGAGAGCACGAGGGCTTTCGCGGGTAGCACTGGGGAGCTGCCTCGCCCGCGATGGGGACGCAGTCGAACTCCTCCGGGCACGCCTCCTCCGAGCAATCCCTGCCGCAGAACCGGATCTGTGCGTAGCGGTCGTAGAGGCAGGGTCCCTCGGAGCAGTCGTCGTCGAAGCGGCAGGGCTGGCAGAGGACGCCCGTCCCGTCGCCGGTGCACCCTCCGGCGATCGGCACGCACTGGTAGCCGTGGTCGGGAACTTCCCGGCACTCGGTGTCGGTCGGGCACGAGCTCGACGCCGGATCGGGGTCACAGACGAAGCTGCAGAACTTCAGCCCGTCGGAGCCCTCGATGCAGTCGTCCTCGCCGTATCGGCAGTCGTCGTCCACGTTGCACGGGTCGCAGAAGGCGCGCTGCTGGCAGTAGGGCGTCTCCTCGTCCGCGAAGCCCGTGCTGCAGAACCACTGCGGCGGGCAGTCGCGGTCCGACTCGCAATCGTTGGCGCAGAACGCCAGCGGGTCGTCCGCACCACGGCTCCTGCAGGTCGTGTCGCCCTCGCAGTTCTCCGGGTGGTTCGTGCAGTTTGCGCCGACGTTCTCGGCGTCGAACTCGTTCGTCACGCAAAGCACCCGACCATCGTCCGCCGCGGAGCAGATCGTGCCCGCCGGGCACTGCCCGTAGCTGTCGCACGGACGGGTGCAGGTCTCCTCGAAGCAGGCGCCGTCGGCACACCCCTCGTCGGCCTCGCACGGCTCGCCGAACTCCGCGGGCTCGACGGCGGCGTCGACCGCCGCATCCGCCTCCTGCCCGTCGTCATCGTCGTCGTCGCAGCCGCCGAGGACACACGAGGCGATGGCGACGGCGACCAGCTTCGACGATGGCAGGGACATCTCGAGCGTGATAACATGCGGCGGCTTCTCGCGGCAACGTGCGGGGCGCGCAAAGGGGTCTGGCGGAGGAATCCATGAAGTGGACCATCGCGATACTTTTGGCCGGGTTGTCCTGCATCTGCCTGGTCGGCTGTGGCGGTGACGATGATCAAGCGCCAGACGGCGACGGTGACGTCGACGTGGACGCCGACTCGGACGCCGATTCGGACGCCGATTCGGACGCCGACTCGGACGTCGACGCCGGCCCCGGCTACGGACCAGGGGACTACCCCGAGCCTCCCTACGGCGTCGTCCAGGGCGACACCGTCGAGAACCTCCGCTTCGTCGTGCCCGAGGAGGAGGATCCGGACGGCCTGGTCGAGCTCGTGGACTTCTACAAGGACGGCAAGCTCCTCCTCGTCTTCGCCACGGCGGGCTGGTGTTACTACTGCGCGCTGGAGAACGAAGCGCTCCTCCGCTTCGACCCCGCGTATCGCGAGGACGGGCTCCGGATCCTCGGCGTCGTGTTCGAGGACGACCAGGCGTATCCCGCGGACGCCCCGTACGCCTACGAGTACTTCGGGCCTCCCGGCTACGACGCCCAGTACACCTACGCCGCCGATCCCTACTTCCGCCTCGGCGCCTTCTTCGACAAGGCCGCGACGCCGCTGAACATGTTCGTCAACCTCGAGACCATGGAGATTCACTCGATCGAGGCCGGTTGGGACGAGGGGACCTTTCAAGGGATCATCGAGGCGGAGCTCTACGGAGACTAGCCCCACCTCATGAGCATCCGCTTCGCGTGCATCGCCGCGCTCGCCGCCACCGCCGCATGCGCGTCCGCGTCCAGCGGTGGGGGCGTGGGCCGGCGGATGAGCGACTTCACGCTGCCGGACCTGGACGGCCGCCAGGTATCGCTCGCGCCCAACCTCGCCCACCAAGACGTCGTCGTCATCGCCTTCTGGGCGACCTGGTGCCGGCCGTGCGCCATCGAGCTGCCCTTCCTGCAGGATCTGTACGTGCAGCACCGGAACGACGGCTTCGCTGTCCTCGCGATCAGCATGGACGGGCCCGAGAGCGAGTCGCAGGTCCGCCCGACGGTCCGGCGCTACGGATGGACGTTCCCGGTGCTCCTGGATCGCGACACGCGGGTCGTCGGCCTGCACAACCCGCGGCGGGCGGCGCCCTACTCGATCATCATCGGCCGCGACGGCCGTGTCGCCTACACCCACGAGGGGTTCGTGACGAGCGATCGCGACGAGATGCGCACGCAGATCGAGCGTGCTCTGGCCCTGCCGCGCCGCGAGGAATGAGAACCGTACTGGCGCTGCAGGCCGCTCTGGCGATCGCGAGCACCGCGGAGGCACAGGAGGTTCCTGGCCCATCCGTGTCGGTGACCGAGACGCTCCTGGGCGAGCGCCATGGCTTCAACCAGGATCGGCGCGCCGACAACGACGACTACTGGGACGTGAAGAACCGGCTGAACCTCTCGGTGGCCGGCGGCGCCTACACCGGGGCGCTCAGGATCGACACGATCACCTACGCGAGCCCGCCGGACGAGACGTACGTGAACGACTATCGCTTCGAGCGGGTGAGCCTGCGCGTCGACGGGGAGCTCGTGAGCGTGACGGCCGGCGACTTCTACGTCCTGTTCGGGCACGGCATCGCCCTGTCGCTGCGGAAGATCGACGAGCTCGGCCTCGACTCCACGCTTCGGGGCGCGAGGCTCGACCTCCATCTGCCCGGCCGTTGGGAGACGACGATCGTCGCGGGCACCACGAACGTCGGGAACGTCGACGAGGTGAACCGGCGCCTGGTCGAGGACCCGCGCGACCAGATCGTGGGCGGACGCACCGAGACGCGGATAGGGGAACGGGGCTCGGTGGGCCTCCACGCAGTCGCGACGGCGCCGCGGGAGTCGAGCACGGTGGAGGGCGAGGACAGGCTAGGCGCCGCGGGCGTGGACGTCGCGGTGACGAACCTGCCCGGCGGTTTCGCGGCCCATGCCGAGGCGGACGTGCAGTGGCGCCGGGTGGGCGGCGTCGATCCGGGTCTCGGCGACCGCGCGCATCGTCCCTTCGCGCTCTGGGGCGATCTGAGCTGGGCCCAGGGGCCCCTGACGTTGACCGTCGAGCTCAAGGACTACTACGACTTCCAGCCGCTGCAGGGCTCGCGCGACCCGCTGACCGGGATCTACTACGCCTACTCGCAGCCTCCCTCGATCGAGCGGACGGACCAGCAGGTCCCCGACAACCGGAACATCTACGGCGCCCGAATGCGGGCCGACTTCAGGATCCCGGGCACCGAGCATGCCCTCTTCGCGAACTACATGCAGTCGCGCACCCGCAACCGCGATCTCGACGAGGACGGCTACGTGCTCGAGGACGTCGGCGCCCACCACCATGGCTACGGTGGCGGCGAGCTGCGCCTCGGAGGCGGACGGACCGTGTTTCAGGGCTCGGGCGGCTATCGCGTCGAGCAGGAGATCGCGTCCGGGGACGTGCTGCGCAGGATGTGGCACGCCGAAGCCGACCTGACGATGCCGCTCTTCGGGCCCCACGGGCTGCACTTGTCCTGGATCCACCAGTCGTGGAGCCAGAAGAACCCCGTCGACGGCGACGCCCGCCTCGAGTACGACAAGGGAACGGCGATCGTGGAGTGGGACTACGCCTCGCGCCTCGCCGCCTCGCTCGGCTTCGAGTACGACGACGAGGTCGACCAGCCGGGCGTCCGCAAGCTCTTCCAGTTCGGCGACGTTCGCTTCATCGCCTCGCCCAGTCTCACGGTCCGGGCGCTGGTCGGCAACCAGAGAGGCGGCCTGAAGTGCGTCAACGGCGTATGCCGCACGTTTCCGCCTTTCGCGGGCGCCCGCGCGGAGCTGATTGTGCGTTACTGAGCCGCCGCGGCGAGGAGCTCGTTGCCGTGCGCGAAGCCCTTGTCGAAGGCGGCCAGGTTGAGCTGCTCGGTGCCGGACGGCACCGAGGTCTCCACGGCCTTTCGCACGGCGTCGGCGTTGACCAGCCTGGCGATCGCCGCGAAGAAGCCCACCATCACGATGTTCAGGACCATGGGGCGTCCCAGGGTCTCTGCGATCCGGGTGGCCGGGATGCCGTACGCCCGGATGCCCCTCGGGGGCGTGCCGACATGGACGAGCTCCTCTTCGATCAGGAGCAGGCCCCCGTCCTTCAGCTCGGGGCCGAACTTGCCGTAGGCATCCTGGGACATGGTCACGAGGATGTCGGGCCGGGTCACGTAGGGGTAGAGGATGGGCTCCTGCGAGACGACGAGCTGCGCCGAGCAGGCGCTGCCGCGCGCCTCGGGCCCGAAAGCCTGCGTCATCGTGGCGTGCAGGTTGTCGTAGAGCGCCGCCGCCTTGCCGACGATCATTCCGGAGAGGATCACTCCTTGCCCGCCGAGCCCGCCGAACTTTATCTCAGTCGTGGCCATGGTTGCCTCCCGCTGGCTCCGACACCTCCGGCAGGCCCGTCGGGTAGGGCCTGAACTTCGAGCCCAGCGCCGCGACGTGCCGCTTGTTGTAGGACTCGAGCCAGGTCTCGCGCTCGCGGTCGACGAACTTGCCGCAGATGATCTTGTCCTGGTAGCCGATCCCGACCTGCCGCGTGTCGGCGCCGTTCTGGATGACGCTCGCTTGCTTGTAGTACTTCATCGCGGCGAGGCCGTCGCCCAGACGGTTGCGGCGGGCGTACAGGGTCGGGCACGGCGAGATGATCTCTATGAAGCTCAGGCCGCGCTTCTGCAGAGCCTCGCGCATGGCCTTGGCGATCTGCCGGACGTGGTACGTCGTCCAGCGCGCCACGTAGACGGCGCCGCAGGAGTCCGCGAGGAGCGGCAGGCTGAAGGGCTCCTCGAAGGCGCCGTACGGTGTCGTCGAGGCGATGGCCGGAGGCGGCGTGGTCGGGGTCACCTGCCCGCCTGTCATCCCGTACGTGTGGTTGTTCACGCAGACCACCACGAGGTCGACGTTGCGGCGGGCAGCGTGGATCAGGTGGTTGCCGCCGATTGCCGTCAGGTCGCCGTCGCCCGAGTAGACCACGACCTTGAGCTCGGGGTTGGCGAGCTTGAGCCCGGTGGCGAACGGGATCGGCCGTCCGTGGGTCGTGTGGAACGAGTCGAGGTTCAAGTAGCCGGCCACCCGTCCGGTGCAGCCGATTCCGGAGACGATGGCCACCTTGTCGAGATCGAGCCCGCACTCGATCAGCGCGCGCGTGAAGCAGTTGACGGTCGTGCCGATCCCGCACCCCGGGCACCAGATGCTCGGCATCCGATCGATGCGCAGGAACGGATCGACGGGGTTCGTGGCGGAGGAGGGCTTGGAGCCCTGCACGTCGCTCATTGGGCCACCTCCACGATGGCTCTCTCGATGTCCTCGGGGTCGTGGACCATCCCACCGCCGTGCCCGACCAGGCGCGTCGGACAGCGCCCCGCCGCGACCCGCTCCACCTCCAGGCTCATCTGGCCGTAGTTCATCTCGGCGACGACGAGACCCTTCACCCGGCGCGAAAGCTCGGCGATCCGCTGCTCGGGGAACGGCCACGCCACGACCAGCCGATGCATGCCGACCTTGATGCCCCGCTTGCGCGCCGACTCGATCGACCGCTTTGCCACGCGCGAGGTGATGCCGTAGGCGACGACCACGACGTCGGCGTCGTCGACGTCATTCTCTTCGTAGCGAACGATCTCGCCCGCCTGCCCCCTGATCTTGTCGACCAGCCGGCGGATCAGCTTCTCCTGGGCCCTCCAGTTCATCGTCGGGTAACCCCGCTCGTCGTGCGTGAGCCCCGTCGTGTGGATTCGGTAGCCGTCGCCGGCCTTGCACGCGTCGGGGACCATGCTGCCGTCGGTCACCTCGTAGGGCAGGTACTCCCCGGGCTTCTTCCTCGTCCACTTGCGCTCGACGACCTCGAGCTCGTCGGCGCGCGGGATCACCACCTTCTCGATCATGTGGCCGACGCACTCGTCCAGCATGACGAGCACCGGCACGCGGTACCTCTCGGCCAGGTTGAAGGCGTCGAAGGTCAGGTGGAAGGCCTCCTGGGGCGAGTTCGGGCACATCGCGATGATCTCGTAGTCACCGTGCGAGCCCCAGCGCGCCTGCATCATGTCGGCCTGCCCCGGCCGGGTGGGTAGTCCCGTCGATGGTCCGCCGCGCTGCACGTCGACGAAGACGCAGGGCACCTCGGTCATCGCCGCGAGTCCGATGTGCTCCATCATCAGCGAGAAGCCCGGGCCGGAGCTGACGGTCATCACCTTCTTGCCGCCCCACATCGCGCCCTGGATCGCGATCGACGAGGCGATCTCGTCCTCCATCTGGATGAAGATGCCGTCCCCGACGCGGGGAAAACGCCCTGCGATTCGCTCGACGACCTCCGTCGAGGGTGTGATCGGGTAACCCGCCACGAAGCGGCAACCTGCCGCGAGGGCGCCTTCGGCGCAGGCGTGGTCGCCGTCGATGTAGTGCGAGCCGGTGAGGACACCGGCCGGATCGGCCGTCGTGCTCACTTGTCTTCCTTCCCTTCGTTGGCCTGGCGTCCCTTGTAGTCGGGGTTGTTCCAGCGCACCCCGAAGATGGCGAAGTCGGGGCAGTACAGACCGCAGAGGTCACAGCCGTTGCAGTCCTCCTCGCGCGCCAGGATCGGGTAGTGGTAGCCCTTTGCGTTGAACTGCGTCGAGGTCTCGAGGGCGTCGGTCGGGCAGAACTCGATGCAGAACGCGCATCCCTTGCACAGCTCCTCCTTGATGAAGGTGACGCCGAGGAACCGTTGGGGCTTCTTGGGCCCTGTGGCCTTGCCAGTTTCGACCATCTTCTCTCGCTGCTCCGGCGAACGGGGAGCCCGGCGCTCGACGCCACCACATGCGTGCGGCGGCGCGGCCGTTCCGGACACCTTCGGCCGGGCTTATAGGCCCCCGAGCCCGCGCCCGTCGAGAGAAAAACTTTCGCGTGCCACGGCCCTGGGAGCCTGGTGCAGCTCGGCGTCTTTTGGCGTTGAAATGCCGGGTCGAACAAGGCTAGCAAGATGTGCCGGACGATGCGGTGACCGGAGGGAGGACGGCATGAGCAACGGGCTACCGAAGCGAGTGAAGCTCAAGAACGGGCGGGTTGTGACGCTACGCGCGCTCGAGAAGTCCGACGAGGCGGCCCTCGGGCGATTCTTCGCCGGCCTGCCGCCAGAGGCGACGGAGTTTCTGCGTGACGACGTCAGGGACCCGGGGGTGATCCGGCACTTCATCGAGGAGCGCGACCCGGACCGGGTCTTCTGCATCCTCGCCGTGACGGAGGACGGTCAGGTGGTCGCCGACGCCACGCTGCACAAAGATCCGAGGGGCTGGCGCCGGCACCTGGGCGAAATACGGGTCGTGGTGGCGCCCGAGGTGCAGAAGTTGCGCCTCGCGTCCGCCATGATCCGCGAGCTGGTCACGCACGCCACCTTCGTCGGCCTCAAGAAGGTCGTGGCCCAGATCCTCGACAGCCAAGCCGAGGTCGGGGCGGCCTTCCAGCGCCTCGGATTCTGCCAGGAGGCGCGGCTCGTCGGCCACGCGCTCGACATGCACGGCCAGCAGCACGACATCTTGGTCCTGACGAACGACGTCGATGCGCTGTGGGATCGGATGCAGGACCTTCTGACCGACCTCGACACCCGCGGGTCGGCGCAGTGACCCCTACCCGCCGTTGCGGCGGGGAGGCTCGATCCGATACGTGTCGCCCGAGTAGAGGAGCTTCTGCAGATCGCCCTCGCCCTTGGCGGCGGTCGCCCTCTTCGCTTGATCGGCGAGCAGCTCGTCGTAGGTCGGCTTGCGTACGGCGCGCAGGACTCCCACGGGCACCGGGAACTCGGGGTACTCGAGGCGGGAGAGCATGAAGGCGTAGGCCGGGTCGTCCCGGCTGGCATCGTGGCGGATGAGGGTCGCCGCGTCGATCCCGGGATCGTCGAGCTGCGCGACCTCCGGCTGAAAGCCCTCCTTCATCCGGATGCCCTTCTTCCTGTCCTTGCCGAACAGGAGCGGCTGTCCGTGCTCGAGCACGAGCTGGGTCTCCGCCTTCGTCTCGCGGTTGGTCGCGAAGTCGAACGCCTCGTCGTTGAAGACCATGCAGTTCTGGTAGATCTCGACGAAGGCGCCGCCCTTGTGCTCGGCCGCCTTGGCGATCACCTCCTGCATGTGCTTGACCTCGGAGTCGATCGTTCGCGCGACGAACGTCGCCTCCGCGGCGAGGGCGACCGAGAGCGGGTTGAACGGGCGGTCCACCGTGCCGAACGGCGACGACTTGGTCTTCTTGCCGAACTCGCTCGTCGGCGAGTACTGCCCCTTGGTCAGACCGTAGATCCGGTTGTTGAAGAGCAGGATCTTGACGTCGACGTTCCGCCGGAGCGTGTGGATCAGGTGGTTGCCGCCGATGGACAGCGCGTCGCCGTCGCCGGTCACGACCCACACCGACAGCTCCGGGTTCGTCGTCTTGATTCCGGTCGCGATCGCAGGCGCCCTGCCGTGGATCCCGTGAAACCCGTAGGTCGCCATGTAGTAGGGGAAGCGGCTGGAGCAACCGATGCCGGAGACGAAGACGATCTTCTCGCGTGGGATGCCGATCTCCGGCATCACCTTCTGTACCTGAGCCAGGATGGCGTAGTCCCCGCAGCCCGGGCACCAGCGCACCTCCTGCTCGCTGACGAAGTCCTTGCGGGTCAGCTTGACGAGGGTCTCGCTCATTGCACGTGCTCCCGCTCGACGGCGGCTCGGACGCCGTTGGCCGGCAGGCGAAGGTGCTCCTCCACCGCACGCACGATCTCCTGGACCTTGAAGGGTTTGCCCTGGATCTTGTTGTAGCCCTTCGCGTCGACCAGGTACTCGGCGCGCAGGACCTTCACGAGCTGCCCGTTGTTGAGCTCGGGCACGAGGATCCTCTTGTAGCTCTCGACGATGTGGCCGAGGTTCGGCGGCAGCGGGTGGATGTGCCTCAGGTGGACGTGGGCCACGCCCTTGACGCCCTTCGCGACCAGCGCCTCGCGAGCGGCCCGGATGGCGCCGAGCGTCCCACCCCAGGCGACGATCAACAGCTCGCCCTGCGCGGGACCCTCCACGTTCGCCGGCGCGATGTCGTCCTGGATTCCCGCGATCTTGCGCGCCCGTGTCTTGACCATGTGGTCGTGGTTCAACGGGTCGTACGAGACGTTGCCGGTGACGTCCTCCTTCTCCAGGCCGCCGATCCGATGCTCGAGGCCCGCGGTCCCGGGCAACGCCCAGGGGCGCGCGAGTGTCCTGGGATCTCGCAGGTAGGGTGCGAAGCCCTTGGGGTCCGTTCGGAACTCGACCCCGATCTTCGGCAGGGCTCCGACGTCGGGAAGGAGCCACGGCTCGGCTCCGTTCGCGATGTAGCCGTCGGTCAGGAGGATCACCGGCGTCATGTACCTGATGGCGATCCGTGAAGCTTCGATCGCCGCATCGAAGCAGTCGGCGGGCGAGCTGGCGGCCACGACCGCGACCGGGCAGTCGCCGTTGCGCCCCCAGAGCGCCTGGAGCAGATCCGATTGCTCGGTCTTCGTCGGCAGCCCCGTCGACGGACCGCCACGCTGCACGTCGATGATGACGAGCGGAAGCTCGGTCATCACGGCGAGGCCGATGCCCTCGCTCTTGAGCGCAAGCCCCGGGCCGGAGGTCGAGGTGATCGCCAGCGCTCCGGCGAAGGCCGCGCCGATCGCCGAGGTCACCGCCGCGATCTCGTCCTCCGCCTGGACGGTCACGACGCCGTAGTTCCTGTACGAGGAGAGCGTGTGCAGGATGTCGGACGCCGGAGTGATGGGGTAGCTGCCGAGATAGAGCTTCAGGCCCGCCCGTCGGGCCGCGACGATGAAGCCGAGCGCCGTCGCCTCGTTGCCGTTGATGTTCCTGTACGTGCCGGGCGTGATCGCCGCAGGCTTGACCCGATACGTGGCGTCGAACATCTCGGTGGCCTCGCCGTAGGCGAAGCCGGACCGGAAGGCCAGGATGTTGGCCTCCGCGTACTCCGCCTTGACGAACTTGCGGCGGATGGCGTCGATCTCGTGCTGCGGCTCCCGATTGTAGAGCCAGAACATCAATCCGAGCGCCCAGAAGTTCTTGCAGCGCTGGACGTCCTTGGCGCCGAGGCTCGTGCCCTTGAGGGCCTGCTGGACCGCCTTCGTGATGTCGATCGCGTAGACACGGTAACGTCCGAGGCTCGAGTCCTCGAGCGGGTTCTGCTGGAAGCCGGCCTTCTGCAGGTTGGTTGGCGTGAAGGCGCCGGTGTTGACGATCAGCATGCCTCCGTCCACGACGTCGGGCAGATGAACCTTGAGCGCCGCCGGGTTCATCGCCACCAGCACGTCCGGGTTGTCGCCAGGCGTGTGAACGGGCTGCGACGCGAACATGACCTGGAACGCGGAGACGCCCGCCAGCGTGCCGGCGGGCGCCCGGATCTCCGCTGGATAGTCGGGGAAGGTCGACAGGTCGTTGCCCGCAACGGCCGCGGCCTGCGTGAACTCGGTCCCCGTGAGCTGCATCCCGTCGCCGGAGTCACCGGCGAAGCGGATGACGACCTTCTCGAAGTCCTCGGCCGCCACTGGCTTGGCCGAACGAGTAGATCCAGTGTTTTCCAAGGTTTTTTCTCGTTTTCCGGGGCTTATCCTGACCCAACCGTTGGCGACCGCAAGCCGCTTGACGCAGGCGCGCCAAGTACACTGATTGATGTCAGACCGTACACCTCGCCCTGGGCGAGGGTCAAGCAGGCGGGCCGGACGAACAGGCCGATCTTCCGCGTCGGCGGACCAGAACCAACAGGGCGACGAGCCAGGCGCTCGATCCCGCCCGCGACCCCGGGTCGTCTCCAGCACGGCAAGAGCAGCCGCCGCTCGACGCGTGGCTGGCAGGCTCGTCCGAGCCGCCGTCGACGTCCATCGCGGCGTCGGCGCCCGCATCGGGGTCGCCTACGGGCGGCTCGTCGACGAGCGGCGGCACGTCTGCGCTGAGCACCCCCTGCTCGAGCGGTGTGTCGTAGCTGCCCGTGTTCCTGAGGTCGTGCCGGAAGCTCTCCCACGCGACGACACCCTCGGTGGCGCTGGCCGGCGTGTGCCATGCGTACAGCCAACCGGACCGTGTCACCTCCACGACCTCCAGTGTCCCGTCGGCGTCGAGGTCACCGACTGCCGGCGAAGCGACGATCCACTGACCCGTGAACTTCGGCCAGCCATCGGGCTGCCGTCCCAGCGCGTCGAATGCGTGAAGATAGAAGCCCCCCGTCCCGACGAGCACCTCCGGATAGACGTCGCCCGAGACGTCGGCGACCGCCGGGTTCATGAAGAACTGGTAGTCGGCGATCTTCTGCGGGAAACCCGGAAGCGATGTTCCGTCGTCGGTGCTCCACGCGCCTACCAGGTGATCGAAAGGCGAAGCCTTGCCTCCGCCGGAGAGGTTGAGCGCGAGGTTGAAGCCCGATCCGCCGTGTACGAAATCGAGGACGCGATCCTGGTCGAGGTCCCCGAACGAGCCTGCGCTGAAGGCGTTGAAGATCGGCGCGTCGACGGAGTTCGACAGCCGCCCGTAGATCGCGCTGTTCATCAGGCGCCAGCGCGGATCTCGGCCGGGCTCCTGCGGCGGCTGGGCGGCCGGCATCAGCGGGAAGACGGAGCTGCCGGTCCCGACCATGGCGATCTCCCTCACGCCATCACCGTCGGTGTCCGCGATGGCCGCCGGCGAGACGCTGCCCTCGCCGACCAGCGGCAGGAGGTCCATCGAGAAGAAGTTCACCGGCCAGTTCTCGTGGTACGGCCCTCCCTCGTGCAGGTTGCCGTCGCCATGGACCACGTACGCGGCGCCCGCCATGCCGCGGATCACCTCGTTGCTCCCGACCACTATGTCGGGGATTCCGTCTCCGTTCAACTCGGCGACCGCCGGGCTGGTCATCACGCGCGCGAACGATTCGGTGTCGCCCTCCCAGCTCGGGTAGTGGATCGCGACGGGGAAGCCCGGCTGCAGCGAGCCGTCGGCGCGGAATGCGTACAGGTTCCCGTCGAATGCGCCAAAGACGATCTCGAGGCGGTCATCGCCGTCGAGATCCTCGAGCACGGGGCTCGAGAAGACGCCCTGGTCGAGGAGTCGCGTGGGGCTCGTGTCGGCCGACGGCACCGCCGGCAGCGCCTGGGGGAACCCAGCCGCTCCGGTGCCGTCCGCGTGAAAGACGTGCAGGAAACCGTCGTAAGTGACCACGACGACCTCGAGGCCGCCGTCGCCGTCGAGGTCGCCCACCGCCGGCGTGGCGAGGATCGGACTGCGCACGTCGTCCGAGACCTCGCCGGTCGCGTACGCCGCCGACAGGACGTACGAGGGCGTGCCCGACGGGTCCATTCCGATCGCCGGCGAGACCCGCGCCGGCCAGCCCGGAGCCTCGGAGCCGTCCGGGCGGAGCGCGTGGACCTCGCCGTCGGCGGTCGCGAGCAGGATCTCGCGACCGGGCTCGCCATCGAGATCGACGAGCTTGGGCGAGCTCTCGCCGGACGGCCCGATGAACCGGGGGAAGCCGCCGACGAGGTCGGGGTCGCGGTGGACGTAGAAGACCTTTCGCATCTCGCCTGTCACGTCCCCGACGTCGGCGCCGTAGTGAGCCACAGCGCGGACTCGCACCGTGATCGTGAACCGATTCTCCATCTCGCCCGCGTTGTCCACGTCCAGGTCCGAGACGTCGAAAGTGGCGATCTGCCCGTCGAGCGCGGACGAGCGGTTCTCGCCGGATGCGATCGTCGTGAACTCGTCGTTTGCCGGCTCGATGCCACGGGCCCACTCGACCCAGAAGTCGAAGCTCGGTGCGCGGCGCGCATCGATGTGGCCTCGGAGCGTCACGGCGGGCGTCTGGTCCGGATACAGCACCTCGAACCACATGGGCTCGGTGAGATCGACCTCGGGCGGGATGCGTCCGCCGGCGATCCAGTCGAGCGCCGAACGCGCGTTGGGACGGCCGTAGCCGAAACGCTGGTCCCACCCGGGGCGGCTCGGGTACTTGGAGTCGTCGTACGACGGATCGTCGGGGCGAGACTCCGGGACGTCGATGTCGTCGGCCGTCCTCGTCAGGAGCTGGACGGCTTCGCCCGCCGAGAGCGGCGGGTCGAGGCCGGCCTGCCGGGCCATCGAGTACACCAGCCCCGCGACGCCGCTCTCGATCCCCGTGGCCTCGCTCGAGCAGCCCTCGCCGGGGACGGAGAGCACGAGGTTGCCGCCGTAGTTCGTGCAGTTGTTGAAGTTGAGGAAGGTGGTCGACATCTGCGGCTGCCGCTCGTCGAAGACGATCGCGTGGACGTAGACGGTGTGGTTGTTCGTGCCCGGGACGTTCTGGTGCCGGCTGTTCTCGTCGGCGGCGCTCGCGATCACCGTGACGTCCCGCGACCACGCGTAGTCCAGCGCCTCGCGAGCGAACGTGGGGTTGTCGACGGCTCCGAGCGCCTCCTGCACGATGCTCGCGCCCGAGTCGACCGCGAAGACCACGCCCTGCGCGAAGTCCGTTCCCTCGGCGACGAAGCTGTCCGCCACGCGAACCATGAGCGCCCGGCAGAGCGGACAGACGCCGGCGCTGCCGCGACCGTCGTTCGCGGCGGCCATCGAATCCCGCGCCTCGCCCGTCCCGTGACCGAACCGCGTGTCGTCGTAGGGGTCGTTGTCGTCCTTGAAGAAATCCCAGCCCGAGATGTCGTCGACGTACCCGTTGTCGTCGTCGTCGATGCCATCGGAGAACTCGGCGATGAGGTCGCCCGGATCTCTCAGCCCGTTGCCGTTCGCGTCGGGGAGGTCGTAGAGCGCGAAGTCGCGCACGTCGAACACTCCGTTTCCGTCGATGTCATCCGGATCGCCAGCGTACCCCTCGGGAGCGGGCGGGCTCGGCAGCTCGGCGGCGTTGATCCAGTACTTGTCGATGAGATCGCCCGAGTCCCACTCGATTCCCGAATCCAGAACCGCGATCACGACGCTCGGATCGCCGATCGTCCGCGACCACGCCCGGTCGATGTGGGCACCCGCGCCCATCGAGATCTCCGCGGGTCGAACGATAGGAAGGGCCTCGGGCGGGATGAACGACCACAGGTTCCACTGGCCCCCGAAGCCGTCCTCGCCGGGTCCGTACGAGGGATCGTCCGGCCAGTTGGAGGGATCGGCGTATTCCTCGGGCGCTGCATCCGGCGGCAACGGCCAGTCGGCCACCGCCGCCGAGTCGACCAGAGCGAAGGCAACGACCAGACCGGTTCCCGCGAGCGCGCTTCTCACGGGCCGAGCTTCTCAGATCACCGCCGGCCGAGACAGACAAAACGGCCGTCGAGGGCACCTCGACGGCCGTCCTGTGCTGCACCTGCTTCTCAAGCCACGGGAGCTTTCGCGCCCCCGAAAGAAACCGGGGAGCGACCCTGTCGGATCGCTCCCCGTCAAAAACCCTGGCCCCTTTTCGCCTACATCCCCGTGACCGAGGGGGGCGGGAAGGTCGGCGGAACGAGCGGAGTCGGAGCAGGCGGCGCTGCCTTGCGGGCAGCCGGCTTCTTCGCCTTCTTCGCCTTCGCTGCCACCTTCTTCGGGGCGGCCTTCGCCTTCGCCGCGGGCCGCGCAGCCTTCTTCGCTGGCTTCTTGGCGGCCTTCTTCTTGGCGGGCTTGGCGGCCTTCTTCTTCTTCGTCGCCATGCTCATGCCCCCTTCGCTACTTCTTCTTGGCGGCCTTCTTCTTGGCGGCCTTCTTTGCGGGCTTCTTTGCTGCCTTTTTCTTAGCGGCCATCGTGTTTTCCTTTCTGTTTTCGGTTGGTTACTTCTTCTTGGCGGCCTTCTTGGCTGCCTTCTTCTTCGCGGGCTTCTTGGTCGTCTTCTTCTTCGCTGCCATGTCTTTGCCCTCCTTATGGGCTGAACTGGTAGACACTGTGCCTGTACTTGATTGTCTTGTCAATCAAAAAGAACATAAATTATGTTTAATTATGGTGCAGTGTAGGACAATTGAGGTAATACCACGAAATCTGTCAAGTTTCCTGCAGGACTTTTCGGAGACCGTCGCGCCCTGAGCCCTTGACCCCAGGAAGGATCTTTCGTAACTTCCCGGCCCTCTTGGCGGGATCCCGTGGTCGAGTCCCGCCGCTCACGATCCGCAAGGAGCGCTCGAATGAAGAATCCGGGAAGTCGCCACCGGCTGGCTCTGGCCGCCGTCTGTGTCGCGATGACGGCCGCTGGCGGCTGTGGCTACAGCGAAGAGGAATACCGGGCAAAGACCCGCGAGATCACGCGCTTGCAGCAGGAGCTCGAGAGCGCCAACCGTGATCGCGCGTCGCTCAACCAGCGGCTCCAGTCGCTGGGCGAGCAGAACGAAGCGATGACCGCGCGCCTCCGCGCTCTCGGCGAGGACGTGACGAACCTGTCCTCGAACCTCGAGGCCGCGCAGCGGCGCGAGGCCGAGCTGCGCCGGCGCCAGCAGCAGGCTGAGGAGCGGCTGTCGACCTTCCGCGGAATGCTCCAGCGCTTCCAGGCGATGATCGCGTCCGGCCAGCTCCGCGTGCGGATCGTTCGAGGCAGGATGGTCGTCGAGCTGGCGGAGAACATCCTCTTCGACTCGGGCAGAGCCGAGCTCAAGAGCGAGGGGCAGGCGGCGCTCACGCAGGTCGGCGAGGTCTTGAAGGGCATCACCGGGCGTGACTTCCAGGTGGCGGGCCACACCGACAACATCCCCGTGCGCGGTCGCTTCGCATCGAACTGGGAGCTCTCCACCGCGCGAGCCGTGACCGTGTCGCGTTTCCTGCAGGGGGCAGGCGTGGACGGCGTCCGTCTCTCTGCGGCGGGCTACGCCGAGTTCCAGCCGGCCGCCGACAACGGCACCGCGGAAGGTCGGCAGCAGAACCGTCGCATCGAGATCGTCCTCATGCCGAACCTCGACGAGCTTCCGGATCTGTCGTCGCTCGTGTCCGAGTCCGGCTCCTAGGTCTCGCGGTTCGTTGCCAATCGGACGGCGGCAAACCCCACGCTGACGGAGGCTTCAGGCCCGTGGCCCGCATCGCAGCCATCGACATCGGTACCAACTCCGTGCTCATGACGATCGCGGAGGGATCAGCAGACAACCCGCGAGTCCTTGCGGATCGCGCGACGGTCACGCGCCTCGGTGAAGGCGTCGATCAGTCGGGCAAGCTCACGCCCGAGGCGATCTTGAGGACGCTCGACGTGCTCAAGAAATACGCGGAGGAGGCCAAGGCGGTCGGGGCCCGGATCTTCGCGGTCTCGACGAGCGCCACCCGAGACGCCGAGAACTCGAGGGTCTTCCTCGAGCCGGCGTCGGCGTTTCTGGGCTCCGACGTCGAGATCATCGACGGCAAGAGGGAGGCCGAGCTCACCTTCCGCGGCTCCCTGTCTGGAATCGCGTTTCCGGGCGCCGTGACGGTCGTCGACATCGGCGGCGGCTCGACCGAGATAGTGCGGGGAGAGGCCGGGAAGGTGATCGAGTCGACCAGCCTCAACATCGGCTCGGTCCGCCTGACCGAGCGCCACCTGAAGTCGGATCCGCCGACCGATCAGGAGATGGAGGCGCTCGACCGCAACCTGACCGCCGTCATCGAGGGCTCGTCCGTGCAGCCGACCGCTCCGCTGGTGGGGATCGCGGGGACCGTCACGACGCTCGCAGCGGTCTCCAGGAAGATGATCGACTACGACGGCGCCGAGGTCCACGGAACGCGCCTGATGACCGAGGAGGTCCGGGAGATGATCGCGGGCTTCAGGGCCGTGAGGAAGTCCGACCGGCCCGCTCGCTTCCCGGGACTGACGAGCGGCCGCGCGGACGTGATCATCGCCGGCGCCCAGATCCTTCTTCGCCTGGCAGAGCGGGCCCGGACCAGCCAGATCACGGTCTCGGACCGGGGCGTGAGGTGGGGGATCCTGGTCGAGAAGCTCTCGGGCTGATTTCGTGTGCGAGACCGCCAAGGGTCTCGTCGCCGGCCGAGCCGGCGACGAGACCCAGGTTTTGCAAATCCCGGCGCGCTTAGCCGGGTTT
>JACPQR010000094.1 GCA_016190375.1 Deltaproteobacteria bacterium | reverse complement strand
GGGCAGGAAGGGAGCGGAGGGGGATTCACTCCCTCGTAGCGACCGGCGGACCGAACGTCAGAGCGGGGGGTCCGCGGGGGGTCGCAGACCACCCGCGCTCGATACCGACCAGCGCGATCTGATGCTGGACGGTCTTCTGCAGCGTTTCCTCGCGGACCTGGAGGAGTAAGTCGACTCCACTGCCAATCCGGAGCGCACCGACCGCGCGACGGCGGGCAGGAAGGGAGCGGAGGGGGATTCACTCCCTCGTAGCGACCGGCGGACCGAACGTCAGAGCGGGGGGTCCGCGGGGGGTCGCAGACCACCCGCGCTCGATACCGAGCAGTCAGGAGCTCCTCAGCAGCCGCTGGAGCTCCTGCATCCGCGTGCCCGGGGCACCGAAGCGCTCCTCGTAGTCGAGCATGCTGCGCTCGATCGTCCGGAGCGCCTCCTCCCTGTCATAGACCTCGGCGATCCGCACGGTGCGGGTCGGCTCGTCGGGCCTCTGCTTGTAGCTCAGGAAGTAGTGCTGCAGCCGCTCGAGGAGTGCCTCGGGGCACTCCCCGATTCCCCGGAAGAGGCCGTATGCGAGGTCGGACTCGAGCACCGCGACGATCTTGTCGTCGGCCTGGTTTCCGTCCACCATCCTCAGGCCCCCGATCGGCCTGGCGCGCACGAGAAAGCCACCGTGCGCCATCGACGCCTCCGCGAGCACGCAGACGTCCATGGGGTCGCCGTCGCCCTCGATGTCTCGTCCGCCCGTGCGCTCGGCGCATCGAGCTCCGACCCTCGGTCCGCAGAAGGTCCGCGGAATGAAGCCGTAGAGGGTCGGGCACATGCTCGAGAAGCGCTGGGGCCGGTCGATCTTGAGGTGTCCCGTCGGCTTGTCGATCTCGTACTTGACCGCGTCGGTGGGGACGATCTCGACGAAGGCGTTCAAGAGCTCGGGATCTGCGGCGCGTGCCGGCACTCCATGCCAGGGGTGCGCCTGGAACGAAAGTCCCAGGAGCTCGAGCAGCCGCTGGTCGGTCCCGGCCATCGGCAGGGTCACTTCTCGGGGCCGTCTTCTCCGTCGGCCCCGGGCTGGGAATCGCGGTACTCGTCGATCGAGGACGAGAAGGCCGCGACGCACTCCGGATCGAACTGCGACCCCGCGCAGCGCTCGAGCTCGGTCATGGCGACCTCGTGCGGCAGCGCTCGCCGGTAGGCCCGATCGCTCGTCATCGCGTCGTACGTGTCGGCGACCGCGAGGATGCGGGCCGACAGCGGAATGTCCGTTCCCTTGCGGCCCAGAGGATACCCACGGCCATCCCACCGCTCGTGGTGCATGTGGACGCCGGGGATCAGCGGGTGCAGGAACTTGATCGGGTCGAGGATCTCGCGCCCGTACACGGGGTGCAGCTTGAAGATCTCGTACTCCTCCTGCGACAGCTTTCCCGGCTTGTTGAGGTTGGCGTGGACCCCGATCTTGCCGATGTCGTGCATCAGGCCCGACTGCCGTACGACCTCGATCTCGGGGTGCGGCAACACGAGCTTCTTGGCGACGATCGCGGCGAGGTGGGTCACGCGGTCCGAGTGGCCCGCGGTGTAGCGGTCCATCTTGTCGAGCGCGCGGGCGAGCCCGTGGATGGTCTGCTGGAAGGTGGCCTTGAGGTCCTCGTAGAGCCTGGCGTTCTCGATCGAAGCCGAGGCGCGGTTGGCTAGGATGGACAGCACCTTTCGCTGCCCCTCGTCGAACTTGCGTCCCTCGGTGTAGCTGATCGCGTTCAAGAACCCGATGGTCCGTCCCTGGATTCGCATCGGGATCGACACGATCGAGCGGGCCCGGAGCGACTCGTCCTCGGACGTCCGGACGAAACGGTCCGCCTTTGGCCCGTGGAAGCGCAGCGGGCGATCGTCCTGGAAGTGGGAGAGGATCGCGGGCACGTCCAGCGATCCGACGCCGATCCTGCCCGCGGCGAGGTCGCCGCGGACGCGCCGCGAGCGCTCGACGTAGCTTCCCTCGCGGTCGTCCACGAGGACCGTCACGACGTCGGCGGCCGATTCCACCATCGCGGTGTCGAGGACGGTGTCGAAGACCTCGTCGAGCGACAGGCTCTGAGCGATGGCCTCCGAGACCTTGTAGAGCGAGATCGCCTCCCGGAGCCGCACGTTCTCGGCGGCGAGCCTTCTCTTCTCGAGGCCGCGCTGAACGATGTGGACGACCTCCTCCACCTTGAAGGGCTTCAGGATGTAGTCGTAGGCGCCCTTCTTCATTGCATCGATGGCGGTCTCCACCGTGCCGAAGCCCGTCATGATCACCATCACCACGTTCGGGTTCGTGCGGCTCACCGTCTCGAGGAGCTCGAGCCCGCCCATCCTGGGCATCTTGAGGTCACTGATGACCAGGTCGTAGCTGTGGCGCGACATCTCGGCGAGCGCCGCCGTGCCGTCCTCCGCGGTCCGGACCCAGAAGCCCTCCATCGAGAGGAAATCGGCGAGGATTTCGCGGATCACCTTCTCGTCGTCGACGACGAGGACGCGCGGGGTCTCCTCATGGACGTGAAGCTCTGCTTGACCTGTATCCATTTCCCCGCCAGGCCGCATCTCGGCACTTGGCCACAGCTACGAGCGAGTATCCCGTTCGCTCGCCGGCAGTGTCAATGACGGGGGAGACGCGCGCTCGAGAAGTTGTGGTCCGTCGGTTCGCCAGCGGGGGCCGCATCTGGTAGCTTGTGGCAGTCGTGACGACGACTCGCATCAAGGCCGCGTCGCTGGTTTACGGCGCGCTCGCGCTCTCGGCCGGCGGCTGGGGCCTGTTGCGCGGCAATCCGGACATCTACCACCATCCGCAGGCCTGGCTCCGGCTGCCGCTCTTGCCCGGCGTCCTGGGCGGCCTCGTCGTCGGCGGCGCCCTGGGGCTCGCCGTCGGCACCGCCACGCGCGCCAGCGTGCGGCGTTTCGGCTGGGCGAGGCAGCTCCACGTCGAGTTCCGACAGATCTTCGGCCCGCTCCGCACTCGCGAGATCCTGGCGTTCGCGCTCCTCTCGAGCGTCGCCGAGGAGCTGTTCTTCCGCGGCGCGCTCCAGCCCTCGACGGGGCTCGTCGCCTCGAGCCTCGTCTTCGGGCTGCTCCACGTCGGCCCGACGCGCCGCTTCGTTCCGTGGACGGCGATGGCCGTGGTCATGGGCTTCCTCTTCGGGCTCCTGTTCATCGCAACCGGCGAGCTCGCCGCGCCGATCGCGGCCCACTTCACGATCAACTACGTGAACCTGCAGTACATCAGCGACTACGATCCGGTGCCGGCTGCGGGCCGGTGGCCCGCCGAGAAGCTCCCTCTTCGCGCCTGACGTGGCCTGTTACAATGCGCTCATGATCTCGGCGCGGTTCCACCCCAGACGACCTTCGGTCGCTGGGGGCCCCGGATTGGCGGCCTTGCTCTTGGCGTGTCTGCTGTCGATGGGTTGCGGCGGCGTGAGTGGCGACGACGATGACGACGCCGACGGCGACGGGGACGGCGATGCCGACGGGGACGGCGACGGGGACGGCGACGGCGACGGGGACGGCGACGGCGACGGGGACGGCGATGCCGACGGCGACGGTGACGTCACGGTCGAGGACGTATGCGACGAGGCCGCCCTCGCCTTCTGCGAGTCGGCAGAGGAGTGTTGCGGGACCGGGTGGCCCGGAGGCGCGATCGATCAGTGCGCCGACGCATTCGGCGAGAACTGCATCAGGAGGCTGGGCACCGCGGCCGCTGACGGCGACATACTGCTCGACCCGCAGGCCGTCCCCGGGTGCATCGACGGCCTGCGCGCCACGTTCGCCGGCTGCCCTCCCTTCGAGCCCGACGGGAACGTCTCCGCCTGTGATGACGCGTTCGTCGGCCAGCTCGGCGAAGGGGCCGGATGCGACGACGAGGAGGAGTGCGAGGAAGCGCTCGAGTGCTTCTGGTATGGCGATGACGAGGGCACGTGCACTCTCATGCCGGGAGGCGGAGAGGAGTGCCTGGACAGACGGTGCGCCTCGGGCCACGCATGTCTGGAGGACTACGCCGGGGTCCCCACCTGCTTCCCGATCGGCCGCGATGGGGACGACTGCGTGACGTTCGACGACTGGGCGGACACCTGCGCCAAGCCGCTCTTCTGCGACCAGAACGACCGCTGCGTCCCCGACGTCTCGCTCGGGCGACCGTGCGATGCCCACCGCCAGTGCCTCTCCAACGAGTGCACCGGTGGCACCTGCACCGGCGAAGAGCGCCCCCCGATCGAATACTGCGACCCCGACCAGTTCACCTTCGACGACTGATGCCTCGCACCCGAGCCGCCCGCGGCTGCTACAATGAACGCCATGTGCTTGCGCTCGGTTCTTCGCCACTCGTTCCTCGTGTTCTGCCTCTGTTCGGTCGGCTGCGGCGGCGTCGGTGACGACGACACGACCGACGGAGACGCGGACTCGGACGCGGATTCGGACTCGGATTCGGACGCGGACTCGGATTCGGACTCGGATTCGGATTCGGACTCGGACTCCGACTCGGACGGTGACGCAGACGGTGACGCAGACGGCGACGGGGACGGCGATGGGGACGGCGACGGCGACGTGAGCCTCGAGGAGCTCTGCGACGACATTGCCCACGTGCTGTGCGAGACGGTCGCGGGCTGTTGCGATGGCGGATGGAGCCCCGAGGAGCTCACCGCGTGCATCGACACGTTCTTCTTTGGCTGCCAGGCCAACATGAGTGGACCGATCAACCTGGGAACCGTCGTGATCGACTCGGAGGCCGTCCCGGGATGCGTGGAAGCGTTTCGGGCCATGTGGGTCGACTGCCCCGACGGCGACGTCAGAGATGATGCGGTCGCTTGTGACGCCGTCTTCGTGGGGACGCTGGGCGAAGGCGCCGGCTGCGAGAACGACGAGGAGTGCGAGGAGGGGCTCGAGTGCGCCTGGGTGCCCAACGACGACGAGCGGTTCTGCCTGGACATGCCGACCGATGGCCAGCCGTGCGAAAACGGCAACTGCGCAGAGGACCACCAGTGCGACCGGACCGGGATCTGCTACCGGCTCGGACGGCTCGACGACGAGTGTCACGCGATCGACGAATGGAACGACTCCTGCGATTGGCGGTACTTCTGCCTGGACGGGACCTGCGCTGACGACTACCCGTCCGGGCACGAGTGCACCAGCGGCAACCAGTGCCTAAATGGCTGGTGCGATGGATTGGACGGGGGCGGGCCGGGCGTGTGCGCGGGCGACAACCCCGAGCCCCGCGACTACTGCGATGCCGGCAACTTCATCGAGTGACGCCCGTTCGATCCCCGATAGCCCAAAATTTGCCCGCGATCCAGGGCGCCCCGTAGTGTCGGGGCATGCTTCGCGCCGGCCTCTGCCTTGCGCTCCTGGCTCTCGCCCCCGCCGCGGCCGCCGACCCGCTGTCGCGGACGGACCGCGTGCGGCTTCTCTACTCGAATCAGTTTCAGTTCGGGACGGGAGGCGACCCGGTCGTGACGGTCGGGCTGATGCAGCACCAGGACTCGGTCCGCCTGGGCTCCCAGGGGCCGCTGCGCCTCATGCCCGACGGTGAAGGCGGCGTCGAGATCTCGCTGCCGGCCGGGTCGGAGGTGTCCGTCGACCTCGAGGACGGCGACGGCGGCGCGCTCGACTACTGGGCGATCGTCGAGCACGTCGAGGGGGCCGCGGCCGACCAGGCCGACGCCGTCCTGGCGCGCTGGCGCGAGAGGGGCTTCCCCGACGCGCGGACGATCGAGACGGGGACCGTGTTCGGCGTCGTGGGGCGCGTGCTCGACTCGCGGGACCTCCTCGTCGGAGTGCGCGCCTCCTCGTCTCGCGCGGACGCGGAGCGGCTGGTCTCCGACCTCGCGCGGCGCTACACGCTTTCCACGACTGGAGTTCAGCCGCTCGTCCGGCGTCCGCCGTCCGGCCGCTTGATCGCCCGGTGGAGCGTCGACGGCGCCCGGTCCAGCGCCGTGGTCCGCACGAGCGACGTCCTCTGGATCGCCTCCGATGGCCGGCACCCGATCCGGGTCCGCGACGTCGAGCACGGCGTCGGCTACTCCTGGCACGGCCGCGAAGACCGGACGTTCGCCGGCCGGATCTACGTCGTCGTGGACCGCAGCGGAAAGCTCACCGTCGCCAACGCCGTCCCGCTCGATCGCCTGCTGGCCGGGATCGTCCCATCCGAGATCTATGCTGACTCGCCGGACGGGGCGCTGCGCGCCCAGGCGGTCACGGCCCGCGGCGAGCTGATGGCGAAGATCGGACATCGCCACCTGCTCGATCCTTTCCTGGTATGCGCGGAGCAGCACTGCCAGGTGTACGGGGGCCTCGGGCGCGAGCGAGAACGCGCGACCGCAGCGGTCCTCGCGACCCGCGGCGAGGTGCTGTTTCGCCCCGGAAGCGCGACCCTCGTGGGCTCGGTCTACCACGCGGCCTGCGGCGGCTTCACCGAGGACAACGACGTGGTCTGGCCGTCCCGGGCCGACCCGCAGCTCCGCGGCCACCTCGACGCCGACGTCGCTCGCCACCCCGAGCTGGAACGATTCGCCGCGGGCCTGCGGACCGACGCGCTCTTGCGACAATGGCTGGCCCTCTCGCCGCCCACCTACTGCTCGACCGGGCGATTCGCGCGGGCGGCTCAGATGCGATGGTCGACGACGATGGAAGCGGCCGAGGTCGACCGTCTGGTCAACGCGCGCCATCCGGTCGGCCGCGTCCTCGATCTCGAGCCCGACGGTCGCGGCGCGTCCGGGCGCCTTCACGCCCTCTCGATCCGTGGCGATCGCGGCACCGCGCGCGTGGAGCGCGAGCTGGCAATCCGGCAGCTCTTCGGCAACCTCAAGAGCGCCTCGTTCGTGGTCGACATCGAGCGCGCTTCCAACGGCAACCCGCTCCGCTTCACCTTCCGCGGCGCGGGATGGGGACACGGCGTGGGGATGTGCCAGACGGGCGCGATGTCGATGGCCGAGCGCGGAACGACCTACCGCCAGATCCTAGCCCACTACTTCCCCGGAGCCGACCTGGGAAGGCTGTACTAGGGAACACGCACCTGTACTAGGGGACACGCACCCGCCGCGTACGCCCTTGACATCATTGATGTTCTGGGGCCAACCGCGCGAACACAATCCGTGCCGATGGCACAAAAAGTGTTTGCGCGGTTGTCCTTGGAAGGCGAGTGATTTCGGATAGCTGCGACTCGGGTGCGTGTCCCCTCAGCCGAGCGTGCCACCGAGCGGGATGTCAGGTGCGGGCGGGGTCGGAGCGTCCTCGTGATCCGCGTCGTGCGGGCCCGGGGGGGGCGGAGGAGGAGGTTCTGTGGCGGGCGGTCTGCGAGGAGCCGGAGCAGGAATCGCCGGACCGATGCCTTCGTCGCGCGGCATGGACGGCGGGTTGGGAAGGATGAACGGCTCGGCGTTGAAGGTCCCGCACTGGCGGTGGTTCCGATAGAAGGCCCAGTGGAGATACGTCCGGCCGTCTCCTGACACGATCTCGTGCGGAGGATGCGGGTGCGGCGCGGACCGGAACACGGTGTCGATCGCGGCGGCGTCGAACACGAGGTTGCCGCTCCCTCCGTCGACCACGCCGACCTTGTGGACCGTCCCGTCGGGGTTGATGATGATCTCGAGGTTGACCATCAGCGTGAAGTCGTTGAGCGGGCTGTCCTCGGACTGGAGCGTGAGGTCGACCAGGTAGCCCTCGGCCCACAGCCGGTGCAGTCGCCGGTGAATCTGCGTGAGGTAGACCGCGAAGGGCGAAGCGGCAGCCCGCAGCGCGGTCTGGTTGCCCGGACGGACGTCGGGCACGTAGTTCTCCATCGCCGCGCGGATCCGCTCCCAGTTCCCGGCGAACCGCCCCTTCGTCCTCGACCGGCGCAGCTCGGCCTGCTCCTCTCGCTCGCGGCGCAGCTCGCCCTCGCCGTAGAGCTGCTCGAACTGGCTCCACGAGAGCTGCAGCCTCGGTCCCAGGCCCGGTCCTCGCCCCCCTTGCCTGCCAGCTCGGCCCTCGCGCCCCGGCTGATGCTGGGGCCTCGGTGTCTCGACCTCGCCGGGACCCTCGAGCTCGATGCCCTGCCGGTCGACGCGCGGCACCTCGCGCATGGCCGCGATACGATCACCCTCGTGGCGACCGTCACCTCCCGGCTGCGGAAGCTGCTCCGGCGCTCCGGGGCTCGCCGGGGCCGAGTCGGGCTCTCGCACGCCCGGGCGGTCCTGGTTCTCGCGGGCGACCTCCTCCTCGTCGGTTCCCGCCTGCTCCTCCTGCGAGGGATTGGGCCTCGAGCCCCCCGGGTTCAGGTCGTTCTGGGTCAAGGAGCGCGAGCGCGCGACGGTCTCCTCCTCCACGTTTCGGTTCGACTGCGCGAGGAAGTGCGGGTTCTCGGGCGTCTCCTCCTCGTTCGGATTCGGCTGGTCGACCGACTGGAGGATCTGGCGCTCCTCGCGCGGAGCTCTCTTGACCAGTACCCGCTCGTGCTCCTCCTGCGGCTCGGGCCGAGGCTCGACCGGTCGTGGCTGCGGCGGCGCCTTCTCGGGCTCCTCGTGCTCGGGCCGGACCGATGGCAGGGCCACGGGCTCCGGCGGGGCCGCCGGCGCCGTCGTCGCGGACCTCGTCTCGTTGATCTCGATCTCGACCGGCGGCGGGCCCGAGCGCCTCGGCTTGAAGCTCTTCAGCGGAATCGCGGTGAACAGGGCGTAGTGCGTGAGGAGCGAGAGCAGCGCCGTCAAGAGCAGGTCGAGGCGGTTCCCGCGCATCCGAAAAAAACGTTACCACCCGTTTTCCGGTGCGGCAACGCGGAGATGAGCGAAAACCTCTTATTGCTGCAGCGGACGCCCGGAGAGCCCCGCCTTGCGCAGGAGCGCCTGGTCACGCTCGATGTCCGGGTTCCCCGTCGTGAGCAACCGGTCGCCGTAGAAGATGGAGTTCGCCCCCGCGAGGAAGCAGAGCACCTGCGCCTCGTCGGTCAGCTCGGCGCGACCCGCCGACAAGCGGACGGTCGAGTGCGGCATCAGGATACGCGCGGTGGCGATCATCCGAACGAGCTCCAGGGGATCGGTGGGCGGGCGGCCGGCGAGCGGCGTCCCCGGGACGCGAACGAGGGCGTTGATCGGAACGCTCTCGGGGTGAGGCTCGAGCGATGCCAGCGTGACGAGCATCCGGCACCGATCGTCGATCGACTCTCCCATCCCGATGATGCCCCCGGTGCAGACGTGTATTCCCGCCCGCTGCACGCGCCCGACCGTCTCGAGCCGCTCGTCGTAGGTCCGCGTGGTCACGACCGAGCCGTAGAACTCGCGCGAGGTGTCGAGGTTGTGGTTGTACGCGGTGAGCCCCGCACCAGCGAGCGCGTCCACCTGCTCGTCGTCGAGCATCCCCAGCGTGACGCAGGTCTCGAGGCCCAGGGCCCGGACCTGTCTCACCATCTCCAGCACCCTCTCGAAGGCGGGGCCATCCTTGGCCTGCCTCCAGGCGGCGCCCATGCAGAAACGACTCGCCCCCGATTCCTTGGCCGCGCGCGCGGACGCCAGCACGTCGGACACCGAGAGCATCGGCGACGGTTCCACCCGTGACTCGTGATGGGCGGACTGCGGACAGTAGCCGCAGTCTTCCTGGCAGCCACCCGTCTTCACGGACAGGAGGGTGCAGAGCTGCACCTCGGCGCTGGCGTGGTGGGCGCGGTGAACGCCCTGGGCCCGAAAGACCAGCTCGGTCAACGGCAAATCGTGGATCACGCGGACCTCCGGAAGCGACCAGTCGCGCCTGACGGCTGCGGGCTCTTCGGACATGGCCCCGCAGTCAACCCGGATCGCGGGGCGAAGACAAGGTCATTCGGGAAGCTCGAGGGTGCCGTCGATCCGAACCGCGCCCACGGCCTCGTTCAGAAGCCTTGCTCGCTCCTCGGGCGGCAGATTGGCGACCCGGGCGCGCAGGGCCGCGAGGCGCTCGACGAATGCGCCCAGCCGCTGATCCAGGAGGGTCTCGAGCTCCTCGCGCATTCGCCGCGCGAGACCGGGGCTCGCCCCGCCCGTCGCGACCGCCACGGTCAAGGAGCCACGCTGGACGACCGCGGGAAGGGCGAAGTCGCACAGCTCGGGCTGGTCGGCCACGTGCAGGAGGAAGCGGAGACGGTCGGCGAGGGCTCGAAGGCTCCGAGTGACCTCAGCATCCCGGACGGTGCTCACGACGACGAAGGCCCCCTCCATGTCGCGCTCTCGAACGGGCGGATCGATCCGGCGGACGAGCGCTCCGCAGGCCTCGAGCCTCGCTGCCCGGGCGTCGGCCGGTTCTCCGGATCCGACGACGACGCAGGTCCGTCCCGCGACGATCAGACTGGCTGGGAAATAGGCGGGCAGAGGACTAGTGGATGCCCACCGCGGGCGGAGGCGGAGCCGGGGCCGGTCGGACGACGCGGGCCCGCGGAGGCGCGGTCCGGTGCACGCGAACGGCGCCTCCGGCCCCCCAGTACCCGCGGACGTAGACGTGGCGGCCGCCGCGGACGACGTACCTGGGACCGATCCAGACGTAACCGGGGCGATGGGGGCGCTGCCAGGTTCCGCCAGCCCACACCCAGCCGTGCCCGGTCCACTGCCAGTGGCCGTTCACCCAGACCGCGCCGGCGTAGGGCGCCGCGACGGGAACCACCTCGACGCGCGGGGGAGGCATCGGCTGGCTCACGTAGACCTCGGAGCCGGTCGTGTAGTACACGCCCACGGGTCTTGCCCGAGCGCGGATGACGCAGCCGGACGCAACGAACGCCGCGCCGGCTACCAAGAGGCCTACGACAAGGTTACGCGGAAGTAGCTTCATGAAGTCCCTCCTTCGGCTTGCACCCCGGCGAGCTTCTCTCCCGGGGACCCGCGGTTCGCGATGGCTCCTTAGACTCGTTCCACTGCCGTATGCTACGGGGATTGTGCGTCTCGTATTCAACTCGAGACAGGCTCAGACCCGAGGCTCGAAGGTACTTTGGCTTCCCGAGGAGCGCAAGAAGGAAAGGGTTACGGCAACATGGATGGTGATCTCGCGTCCTGCCTCGGGCCCGGTCAGCTCGAGGCTCTGGAGAGGTACTGGTTCGACCCGACCCGTCTTGCCGGTCACCGGGACAGGCTCCGGACGGGCGCCGCTCTCGATACGAACGCGGTCCGGGGCGAGCTCCGGGCGCCGGCCCCCGGCGACATCCCGACACTTCCGCCCCCGGGCTCGACCGAGCGGCAGCGGCTGGGCCTGATCGGCAGCGAGGCCATCGGGCGAGGCCAGGTCGCGGCCGTCATCCTGAACGGCGGAATGGCGACTCGCTTCGGCGGCGTGGTCAAGGCCTCCGTCGAGGCGCTCCCGTCGAGGAGCTTCCTCGACCTCAAGCTCGCGGACGCGAGGGCTTCGGCCCGCCGCGCGGGAGGGCACGTGCCGGTCTTCCTGATGAACAGCTTCGCGACGGACGAGCCGACCGGCGCGCTCCTCGCAGCGATGGGCGCCAGGGAAGTCGGTACGTTCGCGCAGAGCGTGTCGCTCAGGCTCTCGCCGGCCGGCGACCTGTTCCTCGGCAAGGACGGGCTCGCCTCCCTCTACGCGCCGGGCCACGGGGATCTCGTCGACGCGCTTCGACGGGGTACGCTCGCGAAGCTCCGCGCGACCGGCGTTCGAGCGCTGGTGATGAGCAACGTCGACAACCTGGCCGCCAGCGTCGATCCCGCGATCGTGGGCTTCCACCTCGACCAGCCTGCGAACCAGATGACGGTGGAGGTCGTCCGCAAGGACCCCGGTGACAAGGGCGGCGCGCCCGCCTGGCTGAGCGGACGCCTCGAGGTGATCGAGTCGTTCCGCTTCCCGGCCAGCTTCGATCAGGACTCGATACCGGTGTTCAACACGAACACCTTCGTCCTCGACGTCGCCGCGCTCGACCGGGAGTTTCCGCTGGACTTCTTCGCGGTCTCGAAGACCGTCGACGACAAGAAGGCGATCCAGTTCGAGCGGCTCGCCGGCCAGCTCTCCGCCTTCCTCGCGACGCGGTACCTCGAGGTCCCGAGGACGGGGCCCGAGGGCCGATTCCTGCCGGCGAAGGACCCGGAGGAGCTCGCCGCGAGGCGATCGCAGATCGTGGAGGTCCTCACCGCCCGCGGCGTACTGTGATGAGAGCGCTCTGGCCGCTTCTCCTCGTGGCGGCCTGCGAGAAGGGACCGGAGGCGCAGCGCTGCCACCTCGGGCAGGAGCGCGAGATCGCCCGGTCGAGCTCGAAGCGCCTGCGGGCGATCGCGCTCGCGGCGGGCGCTCGCGCCGCGCCGGGGCCGAGGCTCCTCGCGGCGTGGTCCGACGAGGACGGCGTCACGACCGCGATCCTCGACGGGCAGGGCAGGATCGTCGCCGGCCCGCGTCACGACCTCGAACAGAGCGTCGAGTCGCTCGACGCGATCGGCGAAGGGGACGGCTACCGGCTCGCAGCGCTCGTCCCGGCCGACCTCTTCGCCGGTGGCGGCGGGGCGGCCTCACACGATCTCGACGCGGCCGCGCTTCTCACCGCCTCACGCGCCCTCGGTCCCTCCGGCGCGTACTCGAAGCGGATCTCGATCGCGCCGGGTGCGGTCGCCTGGCACGACGGCGGCCCCGGGACCTTCGTCGTCAGGGCGAGCACGGACGGGACGAGCCGTCACGCGGTCGAGGTCGCGCGCGGCTCGATGGGCGCCCTGTCCCCGTCGATCGCGGCCGCGCCCGACGGATCGTTCGCGATCGCCTGGGCGGAGCTGAAGGCGTCCAGCGGCGGCGCCGTCGGCGTCCCGGTCATGTTCCGCCGCTTCTCCGGGCAGCTCGAGCCCCGAGGCCCCGCGTCGACTGTGGCGAGAGTCGTCATCGAGGGCGCGGACCCCTTCCTCCTGTGGCGGGACGGCGGCTTCACGATCGCCTACCGCGACGTGCGGGACGGCGACAGACGAGCGGGCTACTACCTCGCCAGGATCGGGCGGCGCGGAGACGCACGGATCGGACGGGGCAATGGCCCGCTCGGTCCCGACATCGTCCACTGCCACGGCCTCTACGCCGGCGCGACGGTGCGGACCCATGCCCACGAGCTGCTCCTCGGCTTCAACCGGTTCGACGTGAGCGGCAAGAAGCGGGGCGGCGAGCTGCAGATCTTCAGCGACCGGGTCCACTTCGGCACGGTCGAGCTGGAGTGCCTCCCCGACGGCTACGCCCTCTTGTACGGCGAGGAGGACGAGCAGCGCGGCGCTCGGCTCCTGTACAACCGCGTGACCTGCGACGATTGAGTCGGAGCCTGAGCAGGAATCCCGGACCGACCGCCCCGCATGGTCCCCGGATGCGCCCACGCGGTATCCTGTCCTGGCTGACCCTCTCCTTCGGCATTCGGCTGTCCGGCACGGCTCTCCTCGCCAGCATCGGCTGTTCGGGCGAGCCGGAGCCGGCCTCGACCGACGCCGGACCACCGGCTATCGACTCCGGGCCGCCCGTGTCGTCCTGCTCCGGCGACCTCGCCGTCGTGCAGGTGGCCCCCTGGCCAGGGGGCGGCGTGCAGATTGTCCTGTCCGCCCCGGAGCCCGACGCGGTCGTCGCCGTCGAAGGCGAGGGTGGCGACCCATGGACGACGGCCGTCGCCCCGGCCGACGAAGGTCGAGGAATGACGGCGGTGCTGATCGTCGGGTCGGCGACGCCGGAAGTGCACTCGGGAAGGCTCGCCGCCGCGCGCGACATCGTGCGGGCAGCGTCGCCTGCCGACCGCGTGGCGGCCTGGGCCGCTGGAGCAGATGGGCCGGTCCTCCTGGCGGACGCGACGGTGGAGCGGGAGCACGTGCTCGACCGGATCGCGAGCCTGCCCGCCGGCGAGGGCGCTCTCGAGCTCGACGGGCCTCGCGCGGCCCTGGCCGAGGTAGAGGGTCCCTGGGGAGCTCTGCATCGAACGCTCTTCGTCGTGGGCGCCGCGCCGGCCGAAGACGGCGCCCCTTTCCGACCCGTGGCCACCTACTTCCTCGCCGATGGCTCGCCGGACGGGACGGCCGCCGACCTCGTCGCTCGCGCAGCTCGGGACCGCGATGAGCTCGTTCGCGTGGGCGCCTGTCCGCCCGACGGTCGTGTTGGACCGATCGCGCTGAGGGTCGGCGGTTCACGCTGCGAGCTCGCGCTTGCAGCGTGGGCCTCTGGCTCGATGGCGCACCTCGCGAACGCCGTCTGTGATCCGACCGCCGCCGCGACCGACGTGTTCCCGTTCCCACGAGAGATCGATCTCGAATTCACCGATCAGGAGCGCGCGGTGTTCGATGACCGCGTGACGACGAAGAGCAGAGAGCCTTTCGGCGCGCGGATCCGGCTCGGCGACGGCGAGGCGATCCGCGCCGAGGCTCACCTGCATGGGCACACATCGCTCGACTGCGATCGCAAGAGCTTCTCGGTGAACCTCGAAGGCAACGGGCCCCGACGGATCGTTCCGGGTGCCGCGGGCGACCGGTTCTTCCTGCTGTCACTGTGCGGTGACGCCGGCTACTTCCGATTCCACTTCGCGAACCTCCTCCTTCGCGACCTCGGGCTCTTTCCGATCCACGACGGCTACGTCCGGCTGCGCATCGACGGGGTCAACCAGGGTGTTTACCTGCTGGCCGAGCAGCCCGAGCAGGGTCTGCGCCGGGACCTGATCGCGCCACGCGCCGTCATCCGTCGCCGCGAGGACCCGGACGGCCAGAGGCCCGAGGTCAAGTTCCCCGACGACGAGGCCGGCGCGGCGGAGGCGCTGGACCGTTACGACGAGATGGTCGATCTAGCCCTGGCCGGCGAGCCGGACAGCGTCGGGGAGACGCTGGCCGGCATGCTGGATCTGGACGCCTATCTGCGCTGGCTCGCGCTGGCGACGTTCCTTCGGGTCGGCGATTACGTGGACGAGGCTTTCTTCTACGCCGCCGAGGAGGACGGCGCCTGGTACTTCAGGACGATGGCCTGGGACACCAAGGACATCTACGAGGGCTGCCACCACCAGGGGCGCTGGGCCATCGAGGACCCGTGCGGCGTCCTTTACTGCGCCGAGGCGGATCTCGACGACGTCGTCGTGCGCGCTCCGGCGATCTACGAGCGCTTCCTCTCTCTCGTCTCCGAGCTGCCCGACCGGCTCGCCGCCGAGCTGCTCCGCGAGGCGATGGACCGCGTGCGAACCGAGCTGTGGGACGCGCTCGCCGACGACGAGACCGCGGCAGCGATGACGGAGCTCCTGGCCACCGATCCGGCTGCCGCCGACGCCGACGTGGCTCGCGCGATCATCCGCGCGATGATGGACGACGTGCTCGACGCGGCCGAGAGCCGCCGCTCGGAGCTCGGGGCGATCCTCGCCTCCTGTCCCGAGGCGCCGCGATGAGGGTCTTCGGCAGGCTGGCCCTCTTGGGCGGGCTCGCTGCCTGCTCGTCGGGCGACCCCGCCGCACCGGACGCTTCCGTCGACGACGGCGGCGACGACGCGGGATCGCCCGTCGCGGTCGTCATCGAAGCGCCCGCGGCTCCGCCGATCGGCGCGCCGTTCCCGGTCGTCATCGCGACGGCTGACGGCGCGCCGCGCACCCTGCAGGTGATGCTCGATGCGGCCGGCGTCTCCGAGCAAGTAACGGTCTACCGCGGGCGCGGCAGCTCGAGCCTCGTCGCCGATGCGGCAGAGCCCCTGACGCTCTGGGCTGGCGGCGAGACGGTGACGGTGACTCCGGTCGAGCGCCCTCGCCGCGATCTGTCCGGCGAGCTCGAGGGCGCCGATACCGAGTGGGACGAGACGCGCGACGTCCGCCTGACCGCCGACGCCGCCGTCCCGGCCGGCGCGACCCTCACCATCGCCGCGGGGACCAGGATCCTGGCCGTTGGCCGCGTCTCCCTCACGATCCTCGGCAGCCTCGTGGCGCGAGGGACCACCCAGAGCCCGATCATCGTCACGCGCGCCGGCGCCGAGCCGTGGGGAGGTCTGCGCCTCGGGCGCGGAGCGAACGCCAGCCTCGAGCACGTCTGGTTCCTGGCGGGAGGCGGCGACGTGTCCCTCGCGTTCGGCCACTCTGCATCGCAGCCGGTGGTCTTCGCCGGCGCCGGCGCTTCGCTGGAGATGACCGGCGGCGGGGTCCTCGACTCGCCAGGCAAGGCGTTCGGCGCCGACCGCGCCGAGGTCACGCTCGCCGGTGTGCTGGTGAGCCGGTGCGACACCGGCGGCCAGCTCGACGACTCGCTCGTCACGATCCGCGCGAGCCACTTCCTCGAGATACCCGACGCCGACGGGGTCGCCGAGGACGACGACAACGACGGCATCTACCTCTCGGGCGCGCTCGAGCGTGACGGCGAGGAGCAAACGTCGACGATACGGGACACCGTCTTCGCCGGCGGCGAGGACGACGCCATCGACCACAACGGCGCCCTCCTCGTCGTCGAGCGCGCGTGGATCGAGGGCTTCGCGCACGAGGGCATCGCCGCCTCGGGCAGCCGCTCGGTCACGATCGCCGACAGCGTCATCCGCGACTGCGGGCAGGGCATCGAGGCCGGCTACGGCTCGCCGTCCGTCCGAGTCGAGCACTCGCTGGTGACGGGCTGCGAGACCGGCCTGCGCTACGGCGACGACTACGACTGGTCCGTCGAGGGCCGCCTGGAGGTCAGCGGGACCATCGCCGCGGGAAACGAGCGCAACGTCTACAACTGGGTGAACGTCCTTGGCGGCCCGGTCGACGGCGCCGTCACGATCGCCTGCTCCATGGTCGACGACCCGGCCTGGGATGACCGGGACGGCAACCTCCCTGGGACGCCGCGCTGGGACGCCGGCGGTTGCCTCGAGCCCGGATCGCCGGGCGGTGGAGCCGCGTGCGACGGCCTCGACGTGGGCCCGCGCTGCGAGTGAGGACCAGGGCTCCAGGTGCTCGAACCGAAGGAGAGCGGGACGATGCCCCCGCGCTGTGGTATGAATGGGGGCCGTATGCTCCGTCTGCTACGCCGCTTCCTCTGCGCGCTCGCCCTCGCATTGCTCTGCGTTCAGGCAGCGGGCGTGACGAAGCTCTTCGCTCAGGAGTCCTGCCAGGCAAGATGCCCGGACGATGACGAGCAGGGCAACTGCCCCTCGGACTGCACGGACTGCGCGTGCTGCGGGCATCTGCAGCCCGTCGCCTCGCAGGTTGCGCCGGCCATCGCCGCTCCGCCGGGCGCGGCGCCGGAGCCGGACCATTGCGCCGGATCGCCTCCCACGGCCGATCCCCGCGGAACCGAGCACGTCCCCAAGCCCTCGCGCGCCTGATCGACGTCACGAACGTTGACCGCCGACGGTGACGGACGGGTTGCGACCGAGCGCCCGCGCGCCGAGTCGGCATACCGTGCGAGGGAAAGATGTGTCGTCTTCGAGGAGCGGCACTTGCTGCCGCCGTGGTGCTTGCCTGGCTGCGACCTACCGCCGCGGAGGATCGCGTGCTCACGCTCGATCAGGCGGTCGGGCTGGCGCGTACCCGTGCGCCAGCGCTCGTCGCCGCCCGAGCGCGGATCGACGAGGCGCGCGGGCGCCTGGTGGGCGCGTCCGTCCTCGTCGTGGACAATCCGGTCGTCGAAGGCGCCGCAGGTGTCCGGTCGTCCGAGCGCGGCGCCCTCGTCGAGGCGGACCTCGGTCTCGTTCAGACGGTCGAGCTGGGCGGCCGCCGGGGTGCGCGCATCGACGCCGCCCGAGCGGGCATCGACCGCGCCCAGGCCACGAGCCGCGATGCGACGCGGCGGCTGCTTCGCGACGTGGCGGTAGCCTTCTACCGGGCGCTGCACGCCGGCGAGCGGATGCGCCTGGCGGCGGCCGCCGAGACCGTCGCCACCGAGCTCTCGAGGGTCGCCGAGCGGCGCCGGACCGCGGGCGACGCCCCCACGCTCGAGGTCAACGTCGCGCGCGCGGCGCACGCACGCGCGCGTGCAGATCTCCGCTCCGCCGAGGCATCGCGCGCAGCCGCGCTGGGTGAGCTCCGGCTGCTGCTCGGCCTGGGTACGGCGGAGGCGTTCACCGTGACGGGCGACCTCCGGGATCGCCGCCGCTTCACCCTCGACGAGCTCGTCGCCCGTGCCCCGCGCCGGCCGGATCTGCGCGCGCTGGCCGCCGAGGTGCGCGAGGCCGATGCCGACCGGCGGCTCGGAGAAGGGCTCGCCTGGCCGAACCTCGGAATAGGCGTCCGCTACGAGCGTGAGGAAGGCGAGGACGTCGGGCTCGGCGCGTTGTCGCTCACGCTGCCCATCTTCGAGCACGGCGCGGGCGTACGCGCCGAGGCCGATGCGCGAGCGCGCAGGCTCCGCCTCGAGCTCGATGCCGGCCGCCGCACGGTCGGCGTCGAGGTGCGAGCCGCGTTCGAGTCCTACCGGTTGCGGGCGGCGGCGGTCGAGGAATTCGAGCGTGAGGCGCTCGCGCTCCTCGACGACAACGAGTCGATGGCTCGGCGGGCATACGAGGCGGGAGCGATGGGCGTCGGCGAGCTCTGGGCGCTGCGCCGCGAGGTGCTCGACATGCGCCGTGACCACCTGGATCGACTGCTCGAGGCGGCGGTCGCCGGAGTCGATCTCCAGGCCGCCGCGGGAGTCATCGAATGAACCACGAACCGCGAAGGAGCGGAGCCATGACCAAGCGAATCCTGATCCGCCTGACCTTGACCATTGCGCTCGTCGGCCCGGCAGCGTGCGGAAACGAGGAGCCACGAACGCGCGGCGCTCCGACGCCCGCGTCCCCGGCCGCCCGCGCGCCCGAGAAGCACGCGCCCGACGGGGTGACGCCGGGCTCCCACGAGGACTGGTGCGAGGAGCACCAGGTCCCGGAGTCGATGTGCACGCGCTGCAACCCCTCGCTCATCCCGGCCTTCAAGGCCACCGGGGACTGGTGCGAGGAGCACGGGCTGCCCGAATCGCAGTGCCGCGCCTGCAACCCCGACCTGCGGATCGAGCGCCCGGCAAAGACGGGAGGCTAGCATGAACCGCGCGCCGCTGACCCTCATCGCCTTCGCCATGGCCACGAGCGCCGCCTGCCGCGACGGCGAGGAACGACCCCGCGAGTCGCAGCCGGCGGCCCCGGTCGAGGGTGCATTCTGCAGCGAGCACGGCGTCCTCGAGGCGCTGTGCACGAAGTGCAACCCCGCCCTCATCCCGGTCTTCAGGGCGAAAGGCGACTTCTGCGAGGAGCACGGCCTCCCGTTGTCGATCTGCCCGGTTCATCACCCCGAGCGCCACGGCCGGCCCGCCGGGGAGGTGACGACCGACGATGGTCCGGCCGAGGGAACGAAGGTGCGGTTCAAGACCGCCGAGACCGCGCGTCTCGCCGGCATCAGGACCGTCGAGGCGGCAGTGGGGCCCGTCGAGACGACCGTCTCGGCGCCGGCGCGGATCGTCTACGACGCGACCAAGCTCGCGCTGATCAACGCCCGGTCTGCGGGGGTCGTGCGTGACATCCGGGCGGACGTCGGCGCGCAGGTGCGGGCCGGCGGCGCGCTCGCGGTGATCGAGAGCGCGGCCGTCGGAGCCGACGCTTCGTCGCTTCGCGCGGCGCGCACCCGGGTCGAGGTGGCCCAGGCGAACCTCGATCGGGCGAGCAGACTGCGCGACGAGGGCATCTCGCCCGAGCGTGACGTGCTGGCCGCGCGGCGCGAGCTCGAGGAGTCACGCGCCGCTCTCGCGGCGGCCGGAGCCGCCCTGGGCGTCGTCGGGACCGGCGCCGGCAGCACGGGCCGCTACACCCTCACCTCACCCATCGCCGGCGTCGTCGTGCGGCGCAACGCCACGCTCGGGCAGCTCGTGGGCGTCGAGGGAGCGCTCTTCGAGGTCGCGGACACCTCGAAGATGTGGGCCCAGATCGACATTCCCGAGGCCGAGCTGCCCGCGATCGCCGCGGGGCAGCGCGTGGTCCTGAGCGTCGACGGCCTGACGGGGCGACGCTTCGAGGGAGAGCTCGGCTACGTGGCTCCCGAGATCGACCCGCGCACCCGCGCGGCCACCGGCCGTGTGGCGCTCGACAACCCCGACGGGCTGCTTCGAGCGAATGCCTTCGCCGAGGCGACCATCAGCGTCACTGGCCCGCGCGACGCCCTGCTCGTGCCCCGCGCGTCGGTGCAGCGGGCGCGGTCCGTCACCCTGGTCTTCGTCCGACTCGCCGAAGACCTCTACGAGGCCCGCCGCGTGCGGGCGGGCGCGTCGCACGGCGATCTCGTCGAGATCTCAGGCAACGTGCGCCCCGGCGAGGAGGTCGTGACCGAGGGCAGCTTCCTGCTCAAGACGGAGACGCTCCGCGAGAGCATCGGCGCGGGCTGCTGCGACGTGGAGTGATCGATGCTCGCGCGAATCCTCGAATGGTCCCTTCGTCACCGGCTGGTCGTGATCCTCGCCTGGATCGGCGTCGCGGCGGCCGGCGTCGTCTCCCTGTGGCGGCTCCCCGTGGACGCTTTCCCCGACACGACGCCGGTCCAGGTGCAGGTGAACACGGTCGCCCCCTCGCTCTCGCCGGTCGAGATCGAGCGGACCATCACGACGCCGATCGAATGGGCGATCTCGGGGCTGCCGAGGCTCGCGGAGGTTCGCTCCGTCTCGAAGTTCGGCTTCTCCCAGATCACCGCCACGTTCGAGGACGGAACGGACGTGTACCTGGCGCGCAACGTCGTCACCGAGCGCATCCAGTCTGTCGAGCTGGCGCCCGGGATCGAGCGTCCCAGGCTCGGACCGGTCGCGACCGGCCTCGGCGAGGTCTTCCACTACCTCGTCACCGGTGAGGGCAAGTCGCTCGCGGAGCTGCGCACCGCTCACGACTGGATCGTCCGGCCGTATCTGAGGTCCGTTCCGGGAGTCGCGGAGGTCAACGCCTGGGGCGGCGACGAGCGCCAGGTTCACGTGCTCGTCGATCCGCTGAAGCTCGACCGCCATGGGCTGTCGCTCGCCTCGTTCGCAGAGGCCATCGAGCGGAACAACACGAACGTCGGCGGTGGCGTGATCGACGGGGCGGGCGAGTCGACGCTCGTGCACGGCATCGGCATCGCGACCAGGCTCGAAGACGTCGAGGCGATGGTCGTCGATGCGCGCGACGGAGTGCCGATCCGCGTTCGCGACGTGGCGCGCGTCGCCCTTGGCCGCGAGGTCCGTCGCGGCGCGGTGACGGCCGACGGACGTGGCGAGGTGGTCCTCGGCCTCGCGTTCATGCTGATGGGCGAGAACAGCCACGAGGTGACGACACGCCTCGAGCTGCGGCTGAGCGAGATCCAGAAGAGCCTTCCCGCCGGCATCCACCTCGAGACCGTCTACGAGCGCACGACCCTCGTGGACCGGGTCCTTCACACCGTCCGGACCAACCTGGTCGAGGGCGCCCTGTTCGTCATCGCGGTGCTGTTCGCGTTCCTCGGCCGCCTGCGCGCCGGCCTCATCGTCGCCGCGGCCATTCCGCTGTCGATGCTCTTCGCGGGGAATCTCATGTTGCGCTTCGGCATCGCCGGGAGCCTCATGAGCCTGGGCGCCATCGACTTCGGTCTGATCGTCGACAGCGCTGTGATCCAGGTCGAGAACGCGGTCCGTCATCTCGGCGAGGCTCACCCGGAGAAGGACCGCCTCCTGGTCGTGCGCGACGCCGTGCTCGAGGTTCGGCGTCCGACCATGTTCGGCGAGCTCATCATCGCCATCGTCTACCTTCCCGTCCTCACCCTCGAGGGCATCGAGGGGAAGCTCTTCCGGCCGATGGCGCTCACCGTGCTCTTCGCGCTGGCCGGGTCGCTCCTCCTGTCGCTCACCCTGATGCCGGTCCTCGCCAGCCTCGGTCTTCGCCGCGGCAAGGCCCACGGGGACAACTGGCTCGTCCGCAAGCTCAAGGCCGCCTACCGGCCCGTGCTGCAGGGGGCGCTCAGACGGCCCGCGGTGGTCATGGCGCTTGCAATCCTCGCGCTCGCGGACGCGGCGTTTCTGGCCACGCGGCTCGGCTCCGAGTTCGTGCCTCGGCTGCGCGAGGGCACGGTGGTCATCAACACGGTGCGGCTCGCGGGCGTCTCGGTCGACGAATCGGTTCGCTACGGCCTGCGAATCGAACGAGCCCTCCTCGAGAAGTTCCCGGACGAGATCGAGCGCGTGTGGACCCGGACGGGGAGCGCCGAGATCGCCACGGATCCGATGGGGCTCGAGCTCTCGGACGTGTTCGTCACGTTGAAGGACCGGGACCTCTGGAAGCGCGCCAGGACGCAGGACGAGCTCGTCCTGCGAATGTCCCGGGAGCTGTCCTCGCTTCCAGGCATGCGCACGGTCTTCACGCAGCCGATCGAGATGCGCGTGAACGAGATGATCGCGGGGGTGCGAAGCGACGTGGCGGTCAAGCTCTTCGGCGACGACTTCACCGTGCTCGAGGAGAAGGCGCGCGCCATCGAGGGCGTGCTCCGGGCCCTCGCGGGCGCCGCGGACGTGTTCGTGGAGCAGGTCACCGGGCAGCCCGTGCTCGAGGTCGTGGTGGATCGCGACGCGATCGCCCGGCATGGCATCGCGGCTGCCGAGGTGCTGGCCGCGGTCGAGGCGATCGGCATGCACCGTGTCGGCTTCCTGCAGGATGGGGACCGCCGATTCGTGATCGCTTTGCGCCTCGAAGACCGGTACCGGGCCGACGCCGATGCCGTGGGGCGGATCCCGGTGGCCGCCACGAACGGGGATCGCATTCCCCTCTCGAGGCTCGCCACGATCCGCCTCGTCGAGGGTCCCTCGACGATCAACCGCGAGTGGGGCAAGCGCCGGATCGTCGTCCAGGCCAACGTCCGCGGGCGTGACCTCGGCACCTTCGTCGGCGAGGCGCGGGACGCCATCACGCGCGGGGTCGAGCTGCCGGCCGGGTATTTCGTCCGGTTCGGCGGGCAGTTCGAGCACCTCGAGCGGGCCCGGAGCCGCCTGTTCCTGGTCGTCCCCATGGCGCTCGCGCTCGTCTTCATCCTCCTGTACTTCACCTACGGCCGCGTCCGCGACGCGGCGCGCGTGTTCACCGGGGTGCCGTTCGCCGCCGTCGGCGGCATCGTGGCCCTCTGGCTCCGCGACATGCCGTTCAGCATCTCGGCGGGCGTGGGGTTCGTGGCCCTCTCGGGAGTCAGCGTGCTCGGAGACATGGTGCTCGTCTCGACCGTGCGGCAGCTCTCCGCCGGCGGTCTCGCCCTTCGCGATGCCGTGGTCCAGGCCGCCGAGACGCGCCTTCGACCGGTCCTCATGACCGCGCTCGTCGCGAGCCTCGGCTTCGTCCCGATGGCGCTCAACACGGGCATCGGAGCCGAGGTGCAGCGCCCCCTCGCGACGGTCGTGATCGGCGGCGTCGTCTCGTCGACGCTCCTGACGCTCGTGGTCCTGCCCGTCCTCTACACGATCATGTCTCAGTCCCCTCTTCGTCGGGGAGGTCGGTGATCGGGTGACATCGGCGACGGGGGGGGGGAGGCACCACCTGGAGAATCTGCACGTATGCGGCACCCCGCCTGCCGGCCCGGTTGCGAAGGGCCGCGTAGGCGCCTTCGTAGTCACCGACCTCTCCGTAGAGGCCGCAACCCTCACCATGCGCGACCTCGACGGGACCCAGCTCGGCGAACCAGGGAGGGGGATCGGCGGTGCCGGCGCGACCTGCCTGCCCTCGGGATGTGAGTCGAACGCCTGTCGCTGCGCCGCCGCACCCCGCTACCACCACTGCCAAGGCGAGCAGTGACGTTGCCTTCAGTTGGTTGGCCCTCCGTTCGCTCGCGAGCGACAGTACCACCGCTGCGTTCGGCGAGGACGTTCAACGTCGCGCGCTCGGATCGAATCTGTTTCGTCCCGATGGCGCTCAACACGGGCATCGGAGCCGAGGTGCAGCGGATTCACCAGTCGGTAGCAAATCGCGTTGGTGCGATCGAGTAAGGCGGCGACCCGGGGTCCGTTGACAACTCGCTCATGGTAGATACCATTGGTTCATGGAAGAGAAAGTTTCCATTGATCGCGCCGGCCGGCTCGTCGTCCCGAAGGCGATCAGGGTGAGACTCGGGCTCCGCGAAGGAAGCCAGCTCCTCGCGAGGGAGGACCGGGGCCGACTGGTGCTCGAGCCCATTGCCGAGGAGGCCGTGCCCGTCGAGGTCGACGGCCTCCTGGTCATCCGGGGTCGGCTGGTCGGGGAGATCCCCGACCACCGCGAGCTTCGCGACCAGCGAATCACCACGCTCTCGGCTGCGGGGCGACGGCGGCAGTGAAGGTCGCATTCGACACGTCCGTCATCGTGCCCTCGGTCGTCGAGGGGCACCCACAACATGCGCGGGCGGCCTTCTGGTTCCGAGATCGCCGAGGCCTCGTGCGGATCGCGAGCTGGCACGCGTATGCCGAGTCGTGGGCGGTGCTGACTGCACTGCCGATCGAGCCCCGCGTGTCCGGTGAGGTGGCCGCAGCCGTCCTGGAGAGGCTTCGGCGGTCCGTCAGCTTCGTTCCGCCGCGCGGCTCGGTGTACACCGCAGCCGTCGCGCGCTGTTGTTCACGCGGCGCCCGTTCCGGCGCCGTCTACGACGCCCTCCATCTGGTCACTGCCGAGAGCGAGGATGCCGAGCTGTTTCTCACGTTCAACGTCGACGACTTCCGGCGGCTCGCCGAGCCCGACGGGCCCCGGATCCTCGCGCCGCCCGATCCGCCTGGCCTTCCGCCCCAGCCGACCGGCTGACCTAGCCAAGTCGTGCGAGGACGTCGGCTACTACGCAACCAATCGACTGGGCGAGTGGTACTCGGTCCTTGTCAAGGACGAGCAGGAGGACACCTGCTGGAACGAGAACGGCGTGTCGCTCGCCCTGGCGCCGGATGGCACGGCGCACCTGTGCACCTTCGAGCACCCACGCCTTCCGCAGGTCCTCGAACCGATCTCGGGAACCGCCTACCAGGCGCAGGAATCGCAGCATGCCGGCGAGACCGAGCCGCTTCTCGAGAGCGGTACGGCCCGCAGAGAGTATCTCGCCGTCGCTGGCGAGGTCGAGCCCGCGAGGTCTCGTACGCGCGGCGGTCGAGCGCTTGGGCATCGGTGCCAGCGTACCACTCCTGCCCGCCATCACAGGGCGCTCACCGCACGGGGACGAACCCGGCGTCGCCCAGACGGTAGCGCCGCGAGCGGGGGCCGGCCCAGGGCAATGGGATCGGCTCGGGGGGCGAGGGCTCGGCGGCGAAGCGCCACGTCGTGGCGTCCCAGCCCGTGACACGGCCGGTGCGGACCTCTATCTCGCGCGGGCCCCGGCCCCGGGCGATCAGGCGAACGGAGCACTCGATGCGCTGGCCCGGCAGGCCCGTGCGGGCGACCTCCTGCGCGAAGAGGCGCTCGAGGCGGCCGTTCGCGAACGCGAGGACGGCCCAGACCTCCCGTGTCGCGTCCTGGCCGATCTGCCGCGTCCGGAGGACGAGCTCGCTCTTGCCGTCGCCGGTCGCGTCCTCGAGGGTGAGCGCGAGGACGTCGGCGGACGAGACGACCGGTAGCTCGTGGAAGAAGTAGCGCGAGCCGCCCGCGAAGCCCGGGCCCGTGACGACGATGTAGCGGTCCACCGCGACGACGCGCTCGGGGCGGCGGTCCTCCGCGACGTCGCCCTCGAGCTCGAATCTGGCTCGCGCGCCGGACAGGCCATGCTCGGCGAGGAACGTCTCGTATGGATCGATCCGCGAGCTCGAGGTGACGGCGTCGGCCGGCAGCGCGGGCGAGGACCGCGGGGCGCTCGCGTGGGCTGCCAGACGGCGCGGCTCCTGGCGCTCCTCGCGGCTGACGACGAAGCGCTGCCCATCGAAGCGGAACCGCCGCAGGGCGACCGTTCCCCAGGGGAGCAGGATGGGCTGTGCGTCGGCGGCGGGCACCTCCGCGTACGTTCGCTCGTCGAAGCCCATGACGCCGGCGACCTTCTGCTCCACCTCCCCGCCGTTCACGATCCTGACGGCGTTGGACAGACTGCGGTCGCCCACGCGCTTGCCGGCCTCGACGAGGAGCAGCGGCTCGAGGACCTCCGCGCGCAGCCGGAAGATGGCGAAGATCTCGCGCTCGCCCTCGGCGCTCGCCTGGCGGTAGCGGACCACGACCTCGGCCTTGTGATCGCCCGTGACGTCGCGCACCGACAGCCCCAGGACGTCCCGAGCGGCTGGGACGGGAAGCGCCCGGTACAGGTACGAATTGCCTTCGCGAATGCCGGGCCCGAAGACGACGACGTAGTGCTCGATCACGACGGCCCGCTCCAGCGCCGAGTCGCCGGCAATGTCGGCGCGCCGCTCGAAGCTCGGAGAGATGCCGGTCAGATCCCGGTCGCGCCGGAACGCGTCGAGGATCCTCTCCTCCGCCGCGACGCGCAGGGGCGGGATCGACCGGACGGAGCCGGTCACGCGCGCGGTGGCAAAGACGGTCTCGGCCTCGAGGCGCGCCTCGCTGTCGCAGTCGACGAACGCCAGGGCCGCGCGGAGCCCAGTCCGGCCCGCGCGCGCCTCGGGCAGCGCGCTCCAGGGGATCGCGAACTCCGCCGTCCAGCCGCCATCCGAGGGCATCTCGACGGCCGCTGCGCCCCGAACCTCGCGCCCATCTCTGAGGACCTTGGCGGCGATCCCCGGCGCGCCGGGCAAGAGACGCAGCTCGATCGCGCCGCCGGTCGCGAACGCGAGCCAGAGCACGAGCTGGTCCTCTCCCCTGCCATAGCGCGCCGTGCGGACGTAGCGGTTGTCCCGCGCCCTGACGCCGACTATCAGGTTTTGCTCGTCGTCCAGGAGGGCGAATGTCGCCTCGGCGTCGTCCTCGCCCCTCCAGTTGCCGCCCGAGACGATTCTCTCGGCCGATCCGAGCCGGCTGCCGGGAACTCCGCGCCACTCGCCCAGAGCGCCGTCGATCGTCACCGAGCCCGGCGTGACCTGGCGAAGCCGGAGCTGCCACGCGCTCGGCCCGCGCTGCGCCACGGCGGGCGATGGAGCCAGGAGAAGCGGCACGATGGCCAGTAGGCCGAAGCGCATGGGACGAGGAGGATACGACCTCCGCGGGCACGTCGCCATCGGCGCGTCGGGCGGCTGCGACTGATGGGGTGGTGAATTCCGTCGGGCATGATATGGGCTCTCGCCTGCCGGGGCTCCGAGCGCCCGGACGGGACAGCCATCCATGTTCCGCCGACTCAGCCCGGCGCCGGGACACTCGAATCCGCGTGTCTCCGCTAACCCCCCTTGCCGACCGGTCGCATCACTACTCGCGGTTCCAAAGCGCCTCGAGGAAGGCTCTCGCGACTGCCGTGGGGCTCTGGCCGCCTTCGTCCACGGCCAGATTCATCCGGCGCATCGCGTCGCCGTCGATCGTGCCGACCAGTCTCCGCAGGGCGTCGATCGCCTCGGGATGCCTGCGCCGTAGGCGTTCGCTGGCGAGGATGACCGCGTCGTAGGGGGGGATGGCACCGCGGTCGTCTTCGAGGACGACGAGCTCGAGCGCTGCGATCCGACCATCGGTGGAGAAGGCGCTGATGACGTCGACGTTCCCCTGTGCGACGGCTTGGTACATGAGCGAGGAATCCATGCTCCTCTCGGTCGCGAACCCCAGCCCATACCTCTCGCGGATCGCCCGCCACTCCGCGCGCCCGAAGAACTCGTAGTCGCCCCCGATGGACAGAGTCGGGGCATGAAGGACCAGATCGCTGATCCGTCGGACTCTCAGCCGCTCGGCCCTCTCGCGCCGCATGGCGAGGGCGTAGGCGTTCTCGAACCCGAGAGCGCCCACCACGACGATCCCGTGTCGTTCGCGGAGGAACTGCTCGACCTCGGACAGGACGTCCGACCGGTTCGTCGGGCTCGCCTCGCGATGCATGAGGGTCGCCCAGATCGTTCCGGAGTAGTCCACGTAGACGTCGATGTCGCCCGTGCGAAGTGCATCGAAGGCCACCGTCGAGCCCAACGCCTGCGCGACCTCCGCGGGGGTCCCGGTCTCGTGCATCATCTGTCCGGCGAGGATCTCGCTCAGGACGTACTGCTCGGTGAACGTCTTCGCACCGACGAGGATGCGTTCGTGCTGGGTCCGCAGAAGCTCGCGTCCCAGCGTGACCCCGGTGTAGAGGTAGAGAAGCGCGGTCGCACCCAGCGCGACGCCGAGGAGGCCGCGGTGCCGCCGCTCCCATCCGACCGCGACGAGGCGGACCAGGCCGTCGAGGGTCAGCGCCAGGACCGCAGCAGCGATGCAACCGACCAGGATGGCGCTCTGGTTGCGGGTCTGCAGACCAGTGAAGATGTAGTTCCCCAGGCTCGTCGCCCCGACCGGTGTCGACAGCGTGGCGATCCCGACGGTCCATATCGTCGCGGTCCGGATGCCGGCGATGATGACCGGCATCGCGAGGGGAAGCTCCACGCGGACGAGCCGCTGCCGGGGCGTCATCCCCACCCCGCGGGCCGCTTCGATCAGAGCTGGGTCGACGGTGGCCAGCCCCGTCACGGTGTTCCGCAGGATCGGCAGGACGCTGTAGAGCACGAGGCCAATGAAGGCCGGCAGGTAGCCGATGCTGGGCAGATGTGCCGCGGCCAGCAGGGGCACCATCGCCGCGAGCAGCGCCAGGCTGGGGATGGTCTGAATCACGCTGGCGACCCCCAGAACGGGCTGCTCGAGCCAGCGCACCCGCGCTGCCAGCACTCCGAGAGGAACACTGACGGCAATGCCCACGAGCAACGCGACGAGCGCGAGCTGGAGATGTGCGGTGAGATAGCCCGGCAGCAGATCCATCTGTTCTCTCACCGCGCGACCCCGGCCATGAGCTCATCGAATGTGCGTGCCTGCCGGCGCGGCGTGTCCACGAGGCGCTCGACGTACTCGTCCGCGGGGGACGCGAGCAGCTCATGGGGTGTTCCCACCTGCACGAGGCGTCCGTCGTTCATCACGGCGATGCGATCGGCGAGGAGAAGGGCCTCGATCATGTCGTGCGTCACGAAGATCGCCGTCAACCCGAGGCGCTTGCGAATGCCCACGAACGACTGCTGCAGCCGGTCTCGCGTGAGCGGATCCAGCGCGCCAAAGGGCTCATCGAGCAACATGACCTTGGGCTCCGACGACAGCGCCCTGGCGACACCGACTCGTTGCTGCTGGCCTCCCGACAGCTCCGCGGGGCGCCGGTGCCGCAACGAAGGGTCGATCTCGACGAGCTCGAGGACCTCGCCGACGCGCTCTCGAATCCGCCCCGCCGCCCAGCCGAGCAGCGACAGAGGCACGGCCACGTTCTGCTCGACGGTCATGTGGGGGAAGAGGCCGACTCTCTGGAACACGTAGCCGATCCCACGGCGCAGCACGTGACCGGGGAGCGCGCTCACGTCCTGTCCCTCGATCAGCACCGTTCCCGAGGTGGGCTCGGTCAAGCGGTTGATCATCTTGAGGGTGGTGGTCTTGCCACAGCCCGAACCTCCGACCAGCACGAGCAGCTCGCCGGCGGAAACCCCAAAGGATACTTCCCTCACCGCGGGCGTGTTGCCGAAGCGCTTCGCCAGCTGCCGGACTTCGATCATGGGCCCGGCGCAGGTCTCGAGCGGTCTGACGCGCCGACCTGGAGCACCGCGAGCAGGCCGTGGCCGCAGCCCTTCCCTTCTTGCAATTGGTGCTCCATGCGGCGCAGGACGTACGCGAACTGAGGTTCGATGACGTTCGCGCGAACATCTCCCACGTCGATCCAGGCCACGCTGTCGATCAATCGATCCAACGTCACGAGCGCCATCTGCAAGGGAGAGGGGTATTCGCGCCAGTCCGCCATCTCGACCAGGTTGACCCGCGCCCCACCGAGCCGCTCGATCATGAAGTCGATCAAGATGTTCCAGCACTGCGCCATCCTCGTGAAGAACTGATTCAGCTCCTCGGCGCCCTCCACGGGTCGATAGGTCACACGCATGTGAGCGAGCTTCGTACGCACGTTTTGCTCGTAGAGGTGGTTCACGAGGCTGCGGAGCGGCGGAAGGCAAGTGCCATACTCTCTCGTGTCCACGTGGCGGCCGACGAAGATGGAGCGGTCGAGGATCTCCAACGCGCGAATGGGGACGCCGTGTTCCTCTTGGAGATCGGCACAGAGCCCATGGACCCCTTCGCCAGTCCAGAAGCGCAGAGGAAAGCGCTCGACCATCCCATTGCGCCGCTCCGACTCGGGGTATAGATAGCTCATCGAGTAGGGGCGCACCTTCTCCGCTTCAGTTTGCGCGTGCCAGTAGCCTGGCCACTCGGCAGAGTACCGACCGACCAGGTCCAGAACGATGACTGCCCCGGGCCTGGCGTGACGAATGGCTTCGGCGAGACATCGCCGCAGAGCGGGGCGGTCGAGATGCGACAGCGCGCCGTAAGAAGAGATGTAGAGGTCAAAGGGTTTCTCCGCGAGGGCCGAGCCCAGCCCTTCGCGCAAGTCGCCTTGGCGAAAGCAGACATTCGAGGCGCTGCGATAGTTCTCCTGCCCCTGTGAGACCATCGCCTCGCTCAAGTCGAGCCCGAGGTAGAGCTCGATGCGTTCTCGGGGCAGCACGTACCGGTGCTCTTCCTGGAGGTCGAGGTCGCTCTGATCGATTCGCGTGAGGATCTCGTAGCCCTCGCCTCCACCGCAGCCGAGGTCGAGAATCCGTACGCCGCGACCCGCAGCTTGGCACGCTTCCACGCGCTCCTTGACCAGCGGACGAAGCGCGATCCGCGTCATGGCGTCTTCCCAGTAGACCCGCACGTTGTCGTGCTTGCCGGATAGGCCACCAACGTTCTTGCCGTAGAAACCGCGCGCGACCGTCTCTTCGTACGTCCGCTCGCCCATGCTCGTCGACATCCTGACTGTCCTCCTCGCTCGCTATGCGGCAGCGGACATCGCCCCGCGCCACCTTCCGACGGTTCGCCGTCTGGACTCTCCGGGGAACACCTCCTCGAAGATCCGCCTGTAGAGGAAGGCCTCTTTCGTGGCAGGCGAGTCAGCGGGAAAGAGCTCGGCTGCTCGGGCGAAGTCGGTATCCGCAACTGCGCGCTCGCCGTGATCGATCAGGACCTGCTCCGAGCCACAGCCCTCGGCGAATTCCAGCTTGCGGCGCCACACGATCTCCGCCGGGAGCAGGTCTTCGAACGCCCCTCGCAAGAGCCACTTCTCCGGCCGGTCGGAGCGATGGAGCTTCGCCGCAGGATCCAGCGCCATCGCCCACGAGAGGAAGCCGACGTCGAGAAACGGCACCCGGCCTTCCAGCCCGTGAGCCATGGTCATGCGGTCGACGCGCTGAAGGTTCATGTTGTGCAGGGCCAAGAGCAGGCGCACGCACTCGCGCTGCAGGGCGGCAGGGTCGTCGATTCCCTGCAAGTACCGATAGCCGGCGAAGGCCTCGTCAGCGCCCTCACCCGTGAGCACCACCTTGACGTGCTCTGACGTGAGCTTCGAGACGAAGTAGCAGGGCACGGCGCTCCGAATCAGGGCCGGGTCGTACGACTCGAGATGCGCGATGACGGTCGGAAGGGCGCGCGCCGCCTCTTCTGCCGCGTACACGTATTCGTGGTGTCGCGTTCCGAGATGCTCGGCCACGCGGCGCGCGGCGAAGAGATCAGGCGAGCCGTCGAGGCCGACCGCAAAGCTGTGCAGCTCGGGGATCTGGCGGCTCACGAGCGCCGCGATGACGCTCGAGTCGAGACCCCCGGAGAGAAACACGCCGACCGGAACGTCGCTCATCAGCCGCTTCGTCACGGCCACGTCCAGCGCCTGCGCGAGCGCGCCTGGATCCGCAGGCTCCGGGCTCGCGGGCGGCTCGCTCCACGTGGGGACGAACCACCGCTGCACGACCCCTTGCTCGGTCAACAGAGAACCGGGCGGGAGCTCCGCGACGTCCGTGCACGTGGTGGGCAGGGACTTGAGCTCCGACGCGAACCAGATCCCGGCACCAGCGTCGCGCCCGATGTACAGGGGCTTGATCCCGAGCGGGTCGCGCGCGGCCAAGAAACGCTCGCCGTCGGTCACGACGAACGCAAACATGCCGTCGAGGTCACGCACGCACGAAGGCCCCTTGTCCTCGTAGAGGTGAAGGATCACCTCCGAGTCGCTCCGCGTGTGGAAGCGATGGCGCCCCTCCAGGCCGGCGCGCAGCGCGCGGTGGTTGTAGATCTCGCCGTTGCAGACCAGGGCGACGAGCCCGTCCTCGCTCAGGAGCGGTTGCTTCCCGCCGCCCACGTCGATGATTGAGAGCCGTCGATGGGCCAGCGCGACGCTGTCGGACGCGTAGTGTCCCGCGTCGTCCGGGCCGCGGTAGCGCAGCCGCTCCGCCATCCGGCGGACCCGTTCGGTGTGTGCCTGAGCATGGGGGCCGACGTATGCGGTGAATCCGCACATCTAGGCCCTCCGCTCCTGCACATTGTCCGCATTCATGGGCGTCACCTCCCAGTTCATTGGAGCTCCGCCATCTCGGTCGAGACGACGACTCTGCAGTGCGCGTTGGCTCTTCGCACGCTAACAGATTTCCGTTGGAGCACAAACGATTTTGTGCTGACGTGGCCCATCCTCGATCGGGTGCCACCGGCCGCTTCCGTCGCATCCAGATGAAGAACATCCTGTCCCAGGCCAACCGTGACGTACTCGAGGAGTTAACCTGCTCCAGGCTTCTGCTCGCGTTCGACTACGACGGAACGCTCGCACCGATCGTGACCGATCCAGAGCGCGCGCTCCTTCGCCGCGAGACGCGCGAGCTCCTGGCCACGCTCACGAAGATCTATCAAGTCATCGTGATCTCCGGTCGTGCGCAGGCAGACGCGCTGGAGAAGCTGCGGGGGCTCGGCGTTCGTGAGGTCGTCGGGAACCACGGCATCGAACCCAGGCACGCGACCGATCACCACATCGCAGAGGTTCGACGATGGCGGCCGGTGCTGGACGAGTGTGTCGCGCCGTTCAAAGGCGTCACGATCGAGGACAAGACCTTCTCGGTCGCGATCCACTACCGACAGTCGCGCGAGAAGAAGAAGGCGCGAGCGGCGATCCTGAGGGCGGCCGCCGCGCTCAGCGACGCGCGCGTCGTCGGTGGCAAGCAGGTCGTGAACATCCTCCCGGAGGGTGCTCCTCACAAAGGCGTCGCGCTCGAGCGTGAGCGAAACCGGCTCGACTGCGATACCGCGCTCTACGTGGGCGACGACGAGACGGACGAGGACGTCTTCGCCCTCGATCAGCCGGGGCGGCTCCTCACCATTCGCGTCGGCGCGAAGCGCTCCTCGGCTGCGACCTACTACATCCCGAACCAGCGAGCGATCGATGACCTGCTCCGAACGCTCATCGAGGTTCGCCGCAGGTCGGCGCTCGGTCGCGTGCCGCCTCCGGCGCTCGGTGAAGTCCTCGGCTTCATGAGCCTCATGTGGGGGGTTGATCATGCGCTGCAGAAGACGTCGAAGCGCATGGAGACGGCCCTCGGCGTGACGGGGCCCCAGCGGCTCGTCATCCGAATCGTCGGGAGGTTCCCCGGCCTCCCAGCGGGCGAGCTCGCCAAGCTTCTCCATGTTCACCCGAGCACGCTGACAGGCATCCTGAAGCGCCTCGAACGCCAGTCGCTGCTGCGCCGGCGTGCGGACCCTCGCGATGGACGACGGTCGTTGCTCAGCCTGACCGACAGGGGGCGAGTCTTCGACGTCGAAACGGAGGGGACCGTCGAGGCCGCCATCCAGCAAGCGCTCGAGCGCACGCCGCAGGAAAAGCTTCGGGCCGCTCGTGAAGTGCTGACGTCGATCGCGCAGGTCCTGGGCAACTCGGGCTCGAGCGAGAGCGGGTGTCGGGATGACGAGTCCGCGCGCACCCAGAGTGGCTCGAGGCACGCGCGACGACCGGCAGGGGTGTCTCGCCCCGGAAAGCCGCCGTCAGGTCGTGGCCGGTAGATCTCGGGCGGGCTCGGGCGATTCGATCGGGACGACGCCGGCGCGCAGCAGAATGCACTCCGCGGCGCAGCGCGGCCCATGCCTGGCACTCAACCTCGGGATGCGGGTCCTCTGCTACTCGACGTAGCCCAGCGAGCGGAGCGACTCGATGACCTCGGCCGGCAGTAGAACGCGATCTTCCGATTCGTCCCGAGTCGCGCTCGCCCATTTCTCGATCCGCTGCCGTGTCGCGCCGAGCTCGTTCGTCATCCGGACGAACTCTGGGTGCGCAGCGTCCAGCGGGTTTCTCTCGAAGGGATCTTGCAGCAGATCGTACATCTGGCCGGTGGAGTTGAAGATCCGCCAGATGAGCTTGTAGCGCCCATCATAGAGGGCGCGGCGTTCGCCACGGTAGATGTTGAACTCCATGTACGCGGCGCGGTGGTCGGCCTCGACCCCCGCGATGAAGGGCATCAAGCTGCGCCCACTCATGCGCGCCGGCCGCGCCTTGCCGAACCACTCGAGGATGGTCGGTGCGATATCGATGTGCCGAGCGGAGTACGGAATCCGGGAGCCCGCTCGCCACCGTCCCCCGGGGGGACGAATGACCAGTGGAACGCGCGTGACCTCATCTTCATAGCGGTGCCCGTGGTCGAAGCTGCCGTGCTCGAACTGTTCTTCGCCGTGATCCGACGTGATCACGACCCAGGCGTCGTCCAGAAGACCCAGCCGATTGGCGGCCTCGACCAGCACGCCGATCTGGTCGTCCACGAAACGCACCTCGGCGTTGTACAGACCCCGAATGAAGCTCTTCTCGGTCTCGGTCGGATCCAGCTCGCCGTTTCGCGCGCGCGTGTGGTCGGCGAACGGCACCGAGATTCGGCCCGATGGCCCCGGCGCGAACTGGGCTCGGTAGGCCGCGGGGGGGTCGTAGGACATGTGCGGGTCGAAGTAATGCACCAGCAGCAGGAACGGATCGCGGTGATTCTCCTGCAGCCACTTGGCGGCAGCGCGCGTCGTCGCGTCGGCACGCCGTGAGCGGAGCAGCCCCGCGTTCTGGTGGTCGTAGTGATCGAAGCCCCGGGAAAACCCCATCGAAGGGTGCAGGAAGGAGTTGGTCAGGATCGCGCCGGATCGCGTGTCGCCAAGCAACTCGGCGATGGTGGGGGTCCTTGGGCTCAGAGGCGTGGTCGTCACGCCGAGGAAGCTCTTGGTCGAGGCGGCGCCTTTCCTGGCACGATGGCCCGCACGATGGACGGTCGGGGCGACGCCGGTCAGGATGGATCCGAACGAGGCCGCAGTCCACGGCGATGCGGAATGGAAGCGCTCGAAGAGGATCCCCTCGCTCGCCAATCGGTCGATGGTCGGGCTCGTCGGTTGATCGGTGAAGCCGTAGCAGCCGAGGCGGTCCGCGCGTAGCGTGTCCACAACGACCAGAATCACCCGGCTTCCGGTGGGCGGCGGTGTTGACGGGCCCGCGTCCGTGCCGGCGGGTTGGGGCACGTGGTCTGCGTCCGCGCGGCGCTGGATCGGGGACTCGCCGTCCTCCCCCGTCTCACGAAGCTGCTCGACCTCGTCCTTACATCCCGAGCACGAGGTGCACAGCATCAGAATCGCGCCGGCCAGCAGGACCTCGCGGTCATTGGGGTCTTTGGGGCGTCGAGACATCCATTGACGGATACCTCGATCCACGTTGGCGGGTCCAACAAATGTGGCCAACCCGGTATCAACGACTGTGGGCGGAGTAGCGGCTGGGGTGGTCATCGACGGCAGGCGATCCAGATGACGTGGCGGCGACCACGACCCTTGCGAGAGCCCTCGACCCGGTGTACCGCCACGGCGAAGCCCTGCTTCTCGAGGCGGGCCGTGCGGGTCTGCGGCGTGTGCCGCGTCCCCTCCAGCGCGCGCTTGGCTAGACCGAAGTCGAGCAGCTTCAGGTACGGGTCGCCGTGCGGCTGGCGCACGATGAACACGTTACCGTCCGAGCCGCCGCCCCTGGCCCCCGCCCGCGGTCCGCCATACTACCAGAGCCGCGTGCTGCGCCGCCGGCCCTCGCCCCAGCAGGAGGCAGAGATGTTCGACGCGTAGTCGCCCTGTCCGCTGGGCATGCTGGCCGTACTCTGCCGAACGGCGACGCGACCGCGGAAAAACGCCCCGATCCCTCCTCCGACCGCGCTTCCGGCTCCCCCGACCGCGCCTCCAGCCGGCACCGTTGCCCTCCCACCTTCGGACCACGGCCCGCTCCGGGGCTGTCCAGCCGCCACGAAGACGTGCTTGAATCAGTTACGTGCACCCCTGCGGCGACCCGGAAGTCTGCGTTTCCGCCGATAACCGCGGTTGCCCGCTCGACGATGCCGACTGTGACGGGTGGGCCGCGTGTCCGGAGGGCTCGCTCGAGGGCTGCGATTGCAACGACGGGCTGCACATCGCCTTCTACGACACCGACTCGGATACGCTGAGGTACGGCTCGAATCGCTCGGGCACCTGGCGCTTCGAGGAAGCCCACCAGGGCGACGGCGACGACACCGGCCTCGACCCGTCGATCGCCGTGGGCTCGAACGGAGGAGTGGGCATCGCCTTCTCGGACCCGTCGGGCGACCTCATGTTCGCCTACCGCGATCCCCCCGACGGTGATCAGAACTGCGACGGGTACGACCCATGAGACCATCGCCGACGACGAACCTCGTCATGCTCGGCGTGCCGGCTATCGCGGGGCTGGCGCTCCTTTCTGAGGGCTGCTCGCTCCTCGGCTTCTTCGACGCACCACCGACCGACTGCGAGCCAGGCGCTCCCTGCGGCGACGGGGACGCCGACGCGGACTCGGACACGGACGCGGACGCGGACGCGGACGCGGACACGGACGCGGACTCGGACACGGACTCGGACTCGGACACGGACGCGGACGCGGACTCGGACTCGGACTCGGACGGCGACGCGGACTGCGCGGGGCTGACGGACGGGAGCTGCGAGGACTGTGACTGCCGGACCCGCATCTGCTGCAATGGAACGTGCCTCGCGTTCGCCGACCTAGAGCAGTCCTGCGGTGTTTTCGGGCCCGGCACGGCATGCGGCTGCGACGACCGTGAGCTGTGCTGCGACGGTGAGTGTCGCGCCTTCGACCAGCTCTGCGCGCTGGACGATTCCGGGGTCTGCGACCCGATCTGTCCGGAGCCCGTGCTCTGCGGCAGCGCCGGGTCTTGCTGCCCGCAAGAGGATCGCGACTGCGACGGCGCGTGGGACGAGGACGACTGCAGCCCGGATGATCCCGCCCGGCACCCTGGGGCGCTCGATCCGGTCGGCGACGGTCTCGACCAGAACTGCGACGGCGAGGACGGCGACCTGTGCGCCGGGCTGTCGGACTGGAGCTGCGCCGACTGCCGCTGCCCGGGGGAGATCTGCTGCAACGGCGTGTGCGTCCGGTCCGTCGACATCGGAGTCGGAGCCTGCAACGTGATCCGTCCAGGCTGGGACTGCGGCTGCGACGAGTCCGAGTTCTGCTGCGACGGACAGTGCGGCGAACGGACGCGGTTCTGCGCGACGAGCGGAGCCGGGGCCTGCACGCCGATGTGCGCGGTCGACTCGACCTGCATCGGCGAGGACCTGTGCTGTCTTCCGGATGACGCCGACTGCGACGGAAGCGAGGACGCCGCCGACTGCGACGACGGCGATCCGGCGACCCACCCGGGCGCCGTGGATCCGCCGGCAGACGGGATCGATCAGAACTGCGACGACGACGAGGGTGACCTCGGCTGCGAGTACCTCTCCGACGGCACGTGCGGAGACCTCTTCGACTGCGACGAGAGCTTCTGCTGCAACATGTGGCAGGTTTTTCCGGCCGGGATCGTTGGCTGCACCACGGTCAGCCCCCGATCGGCCTGCCCGGCGTGCACCGCGTCACAGTTCTGCTGCGACGGGCTCTGCGTCGACTGGCGGCAGTTCTGCGCTCTCGACGGCGAGATCTACTGTCAGGATGTCTGCGACGGGACGCTGCTGTGCCTTTCCGACGACCGTTGTGGCTGCCAGGACGACAACGACTGCGACGGCTTTCTGGACTGGGACGACTGCGACGACGAGAACCCGTGGATCAATCCGGATACCCTGGACGAGCCAGCGTGGGACGTCGGGACGGTCGACGACTCGCTCGACGACGCAGGTACGCACGCCTCCCTGGCCTTCGACACCGATGGCTTCGCTCACGCGGGCTACCTGTCGGCGACGGCGGGTGGATCGGTCGAGTACGCCACCAACGCCGGCTTGGACTGGGGCCAGTGGACGGTCGCGACCGTGGACGACTCGGTCGTACCTGGCACGGACACCTCGCTCTCGCTCTACCGGAACGTTCCCCATGTCGCCTACGCGGACGAGGGCGACGTCTTGCAGGTGGCCTTCTGGGACGTCGACGAGTGGGTGCCGACGAACCCCGGGCTCATCGGCAGGATCAGCTACGTCGCGTTCGCCCATGACTCCCAGGGAAACGGCAACGCCGCGTTCTGGAACTACGACGCGGCAGGTGCCCTGCAGCACGGTCGCCAGGACGGCGCCGTGTGGGAGCTGGTCGGCGCCATCGACGACACGAACGCGCTCGTCAAGGACCAGACCTCGATCGCGGTCGACTCGGCGGGCTTTCCTCACGTGAGCTATCGACTGCAAGAGAACCTGCAATACGCGACGAACGGCGCCGGTGACTGGGTCGCGGCGACCGTGGAGCCGGGAGGAGACTTCACGTCGATCGCGATTGACGAGGCCGCCAGCCTCGTCCACGTCCTGCATGCGGGCCCGAATTCCATCCTGCACCACGCGTGGAAGGACGACGCGGGCTGGCAGTCCGAGGATTTCTGGGATGATGGGGTCGTCATTGCCGACAGCGGAGCGCTGGCCCTGGACGCGGAGGGGTTCCTGCACATCGCCTTCCACGATCCCGTGCTCCGCGTCCTGCGTTACGCGTCGAACCGGTGCGGCGAGTGGCGCTTCCAGACGGTCCATTCCATCGAGGGCGGCGACGCGGGTCGAGAGCCGTCGATAGCCGTGACCTCCGCCCCGGCTCCCTACGGGAGCGTGGGGATCGCGTTCTACGATCCAATGGTTGGAGACCTCATGTACGCTTACCGCGTCGGGCCGAACGGAGACGACGACTGCGACGGATGCGATCCGTGATGGGTGCAGGTCCCGGTTTGCACGCATGGTGACGGCTGGAACGCAGGGCTTCGTGGAACGGGACAGATAGGCAGGGCCACCTTCGCTGAGGATAATCGCGGTTGCTTGACGGCCCGATCACCTCAGGGAGGCAGTCCCGATGGCGAGTATCGAGCAGGCACGAGCGGAAGTCGACCGCTGCATGAAGGAGGCGTTGGCCGCGAGCACGAGCGACCGGGGGAGTGCGGCCGACGTGGAGATGCGTCTTTGGACGATCCTTCTGGCTCTCGGACGCGCACTGATGACGTTGTTCTTCGCGACGCGTGCTCGGCGTGCTTGAATCAGTTACGTGCCGTGCTGACCGCTCCAGACGGCCCTTGTGGTAAGGTTCCGGGGATGAGGGTCCGCGTTCTCGTCGCAGCCTGCACCGCCGCCCTGGTCGCCGGCCTGGCCGCGCTGCCGGACACCCGGGCCTACCCGCCCGCAGTCGGGATCGTTGGCCCCAGCCGGGACTGCCTGGCCTGTCACACGCAGAGCGGGAGCTGGGGTGACCAGCGCCACACCATCATCGATCTCCTCGACGCGAACACCCGCGCCTCGCTGCGGCAGCGCGACGGCAGCTTCCTGATCCAAGTCGCACGCGGTGAGCGACGGACGATCGTCACGGTGATCGGGAGAGCTGCAGGAGATCGGTCACCGCCGCCCGAGCGCAACGCGTGGCACTACGTGGACCCCACGCAGCTCGCGACGTCGTCGATCAGCAGGTTCGCTCCCGGCTGGGACGTGAGCCTCCCCATGTCGTGCCGCCTCGTGGGCGACTCCGTGCCGGAGTACGTCGGCGCGAGAGTAACGTCGCTTCCGATGACGGTCCGCCCGGGCGACGCCGCGCGCGACGCGACCATCGAGCTGCAGGTGATGCTCACCGCCGGACAGAGCGTCAAGGGCAGCGCAATCGAGGGGATGCGCTCGAGCTACCACGTCCGCCATGTCCGCCTGCGCGTCGTGGACCCACCGACTACCCCGATCCCGGCCGCGCCCCCCGTCCCGGCACCGCCGCGCCCAGGACGGCGCCCCTGACCCCAAAGCAGCGGCGCCGCACCTCCACCAGGATCGGCCCAACCCCCGCGCGTCCCCCGCAGGTGCCCGCCGGGATGGTGCGGATCCCTTTCACGGTCCGGCAGTCGGAGCTTCGGCGGTTCCTCGGCACCGCCGGGCCCGAGAAGATGCGGCTCGTGTGTCATGCCCTGAGCGTCGCCTGCGGCTGCGACTGATGGGGTGGTGAATTCCGTCGGGCATGATATAGGCTCTCGCCTGCCGGGGCTGCGAGCGCCCGGACGGGACAGCCATCCATGTTCGAGACACTGACCAAGGGATTCCGCGCCGCCAAGAACCGCCTGCAGGGGCTCGCCGAGATCACCGAGGAGAACATCGATCAGGCCCTGCGCGACGTCCGCATGTCGCTGCTCGAGGCCGACGTCGAGTTCAGCGTCACCAGGAACTTCCTCGCGAAGGTCAAGGAGCACGCGGTCGGCGAGGTCGTCAAGACCAAGATCGAGGCCAAGGGCAAGACCCTGCGGGCCACGCCTGCAGAGCACTTCATCAAGATCTGCCAGGACCGGCTGACGGAGCTCATGGGGCCGGCGGACGCCTCCGTGGCCTGGGCGCCGAAGGGGACGCCGACCGGGATCATGATGGTGGGGCTCCAGGGCTCGGGCAAGACCACGACGGCCGCGAAGCTAGCGAGGTGGATCGCGAAGAAGGGCAAGCGACCGCTCCTCGTCGCGGCGGACCTGCAGCGCCCCGCCGCCATCGAGCAGCTCCAGATCCTCGGTGAGCAGGTCGAGATCCCGGTCTTCAGCCAGACGGGGATCACGCCCGTGGAGGTGTGCGACCGCGCGATGAGCGAGGCGCGGCGCCGCCGCTGCGACGTCGTGATCTTCGACACCGCGGGGCGCCTCGCGATCGACGAGCTTCTCATGAAGGAGCTCGCCGACATCAAGTCGCAGGTCAAGCCCAAGAACGTCTTCCTGGTCGTCGACGCGATGATCGGCCAGGACTCGGTCAAGACGGCGGCCTCCTTCAACCAGCGGCTGGGGCTCACCGGCGTCATCCTGACCAAGCTCGACGGCGACGCCCGCGGCGGGGCTGCCATCTCCGTCAAGGAGGTCACGGGCACGCCCATCAAGTTCGTCGGCGTCGGCGAGTCGCTCGAGAAGCTCGAGGAGTTTCGCCCCGACGGGATGGCGAGCCGGATCCTCGGCTTCGGCGACATCGTCGGGCTGATGAAGGACTTCGAGGAGGTCGTCGACGACGAGGACAAGGCCGAGGCCGATGCGGCCCGGATGCTCAAGGGCCGGTTCACGTTCGAGGACTTCCTCGAGCAGATCCGGATGCTGCAGAAGATGGGCTCCATGAAGGAGCTCATGGAGAAAATGCCCTTCTTCCCGGACGGGCTGCCGGAGGGCGCCACCGTCGACGACAAGGAGCTGAAGAAGATCGAGTCGATCATCCACTCCATGACGCCACAGGAGCGCAGGCGGCCCGACGTGTTCGAGAAGAACGGGGCGGCGCGGATCAAGCGCATCGCGCTGGGGTCGGGCCGCAAGGAGAAGGACATCGGCGAGCTGCTCCACAAGTTCCGCTGGATGCGCGACCTGATGGGGTCGATCGGCCAGCAAGCGGGGCTCCTCTCGCGGATCCCGGGCCTCAAGCAGCTCGCGATGGCGAAGCGGCTGCGGGAAGCGGTGAAGGTGCAGGGGCAGAACCCGGCGATCTCCGGCATCGCGGACCACCTCCTCGAGGCCGCGGTCGCAGGCGACGGCCGAGGTGTTCCGGGGATGCGCAAGCGCCCCGGCCTCGACGCCGCCAAGCGCAAGAAGGCAAAGCTCAAGCAGCAGAAGAAGGCTCGAAAGAAGTCGAGGCGGCGTTGAGACTGCCGGTCGTCGCTCTCCTCGCTGTCGGCTCGTTGGCCTGCGTCGAGAAGGAAGGCGGCAGGCAGCGGGCGGATCGCGAGCGCGCCAGAGAGTTCATCGCGCGATCGGCCCCCAGCAATCCCGCGAGAGCGGTCCGCGCGAACCTCGAAGGCAAGATCGAGCTCGTCGGGGTCGACGCGCCCGCGGAGGTGCGTCCGGGCGAGCCCGTGGAGATCACCTGGCACTGGCACTGCATCGAGCCGGTGGGCGAGGACTGGCGGCTGTTCACCCACGTCCACGGCGGCGACGCGACGCCGCAGGTGAACGCCGACGGCGACGGGACGGTCCGCGACGCCTACCCGCCATCGAGCTGGCGGCGAGGAGAGTACGTCCGCGACGTCCAGGAGATCACGCTGCCCCGCGACTTCCGCGGCGATCGGGCGGTCTTCTACGTGGGCATCTGGCAGGGTGAGAGCCGCCTTCGCGTCAGATCGGGGCCGAGCGACGGCAACAATCGCATCCGGGCGCTCGAGATCCCGGTGGCGCGCTCGGGCAGGCGGAGCGCCGAGGAGCCGCTGCCCGAGATCCACGCCAAGAAGACCGAGGCAGCGCCCGCGATCGACGGCAAGGTCGAAGAGCCCGCGTGGCGCTCCGCCGCGACGACCGGGCCATTCGGCGGGATCCGGGGCGGAGCGTCCCAGGTGCCTCGCACGATCGCGAAGGTCCTGTGGAACGACGATGCCCTCTTCGTCGCCTTCGAATGCGAGGACCGTCGCGTCCACAGCACGTACAGCCGTCACGACGACGAGCTGTGGAACCAGGATGTCGTCGAGGTCTTCCTCGACCCTGGCGGCCAGGGCCGCGGCTACTACGAGCTGCAGGTGAGCCCCGCGAGCGTCGTGTTCGACTCGTTCCTGCCTGGCTACCGCCAGAACCAGAACGACTGGTCGAGCGGGATGCAGGCTCACGCCCACGTCGACGGGACGCTCGACGACGACGACGAGGACCGCGGCTGGTCCGCGGAGATGAAGATCCCCTTCGCCGCGATCGATCGGGCCCCCGACAGGCCGCCCCGCATCGGAGCGACCTGGCGCGTGAACTTCTTCCGCCTCGACCTCGGGCCCGGCGATCGGTCGCCGCGCGGCGCGGCATGGTCGCCCCCGCTCAGGCCCGACTTCCACCAGACCGCCAGGTTCGGGCGCCTCGTGTTCGACGGTCTCGGCGGGGCGCCGGCGCCATGATCGCCCGGTCGGCGGCCGCGTCGCTCGCCCTGTGCGTGCTGCTTGCCTCCCAGGCGCTCGCCCAGGACGCACGCGCTCTGTTCCAGCAGGGCATCGCGCTGTACGAGCGCGGCGACTTCCGGGATGCGCTCGAGCTGTTCGAGCGAGGCTATGCGATCGAGCCGGAGCCGGCGTTCCTCTACAACATCGGCCGGTGCCACGAGCGGCTCGGCGAGCTCGACCTGGCCGTCGAGGCGTACGAGCGCTACCTGAGCGCCAGCCCCGAAGGGTCGGACGCCGCGGACGTGCAGGCCAGGATACGGGCCCTGCAGGAGCGGATCCGCCGTGAACGTGGTGAAGCTCCGGTGCCGGACACGACCGCGCGCGACGAGACCGCGGCGGGTCCGGGCCCGCGCGGGCGCCATCAGATCGGCGGTGGGCTGGCCCTCCTCTGGTGGCTGCCGGCGAACAACCCGTTCACCGTGCGCCTCGAGGCGGAGTACCGCTTCGAGGTCGCGCAGGGGTGGCGGCTGGTCGGAGACGTGTCCTACGTGCGC
>JACPQR010000024.1 GCA_016190375.1 Deltaproteobacteria bacterium | reverse complement strand
GTCCGTGTCCGCGTCCGCGTCCGCGTCCGTGTCCGCGTCCGTGTCCGTGTCCGTGTCCGTGTCCGCGTCCGTGTCCGTGTCCATGTCCGTGTCCGTGTCCGTGTCGCCGTCCGAGTCCGAGTCCGAGTCCGAGTCCGAGTCCGTGTCGGCGTCGGTGTCCGAGTCCGTGTCGGCGTCGGCGTCAGCATCGCCGTCGCCTCCCGGGAGCGGGCACTGCTGGAAAACCAGCTCGTCACAGAGGGGGACTCCATCCTGGCAGACGCAGGTATCGGGATCGGCGTTGTCAAGGTTCCAGGTGCAGCACTCCCCGCCGTCGCCGGGCACGGCGAGGTCGCCTTCGGGAGGATCGAGGTCGCCGTCGTTGCACGCCTCCACGTCGCAGGCCGTCCCGACGCCGTCGCAGTCCAGGTCGGTCTGGTCGGAGAAGTCGCGTATCGCGGCATTGGTGCAAGGGCACAGGTCGGCGCCGTCGGGGACTCCGTCGTCGTCGCAGTCGCCGTCCAGGCAGCTCGCGTAGTCCGTGCACGGCTCGAAGTCCTGGCCACGCGTGGGAATGCAGATGCACCCCGGGTCCTCGTCGTTGGGGGGGTAGAGCTGCTGGTAGCCGACCGGGCACACGCCGGCCTCTCCCTCGCAGCACAGGGGGCGGTTGCCGGGGACGCAGGCTGCGAAGCCCAGCCCGGCGTCGACGATGCAGACGGCGTCCGCCTCGCAGCCGAGGCGCGACTCGACGTCGCAGAGGGCCACGTCGTGGTTCACGCACTCCTCGCCGTCCCAGAAGGAGATCGCCCGGGCGACGTTCGGGACGAGGAGCAGCGAGAGGCAAAGGCAAGAGCGCATCATGTTTTCATCCTCCCCCTGAGGAAAGTCAGCCGATCGTAACCCGGCGGACCACCCGCACGCCAGAGCGTGCGCGGTGCTCGGTCCTGCTGCGGATCGTTCGTGGTGGTGCTAGCGTGCTCGCGTGCTCGACAGGCCCAGGGCCACGGCCGTCCTCCGGAGATTCGCGCTGCCGTCCGCCGCGTCGTGCCTCGCCGCGGGCGCGATACTGTGGCCTGGGGCTGCCTGGTTCTGGAGGACGGGCGCTCTCTTGGCGGCGGGCGCGCTGATGGTCCTGACGGAGCTGCCCTCGCCGGCGCTCGGCGGCGCGACGCTCAGGGGTCGCGCCGCGACCATGGCCGTGGCGTTCATCGTGATCGCCACGGTCTCGGCCGCGACGGCGGGCGTCCTCGTCGGCGGGCCGGCGCGGCTGCTCGTTCCAGCGGCGCTCGTGATCCTCGCGCTTCACCTCGTGGGACACGCGGCTGAGGGTGGAATGGTCGCGCGCCGGCCCTCCGTCGAGGCCGCGATCGCGCTCGCGGCCGCGCTGGTCGCGGTCGGTGCGGAACAGGCCCGTCGCCTGGACGATACCCTGCTCGCGCACCAGCCTTCGATCGAAGTGGAGGCGCCGGTTCCGGAGCCCGCGGTCCAGGCTCCCGACGGCGGCGCGCCCGCGCCGTACTCGACGCCGGACCCCGACCTCCCGCCAGCGTTCGGAGGGGATGGCGGGGCCGCCTCGCGGCAGGCGGGGAGCTGTCCGGAGGAGCTGACCGAGGAGAGCTCCGCGCTCGTCTGGATGCGCCTGTGGGAGCGTCGGGACGAAGGGGCGAAGCTCCTCGACGAGGAAGGCCGGCAGCCGGCCGCCGTCGTGCCGAGGCGCCTGCACTGTGCCTGCGCTCCGCACAGAGATCGCCCGGAGCTCACCCTCGCCTACTGCGGCCGGACCCGCGAGCTCTGCCAGGCGGAGGCGGGCACTCGTGCGGGAGTCGGGAGCTGCGGCGTCGTGGCGGTCAGCATCGTGCGCCGCCTCGACTGCCGCCTCGACGCCCGCGGCATCTCGGTCCGCGCCGACGAGGCGAGCCTCGGAGTGTCGATCCGCTCGATCGCCGCTGCGTCGAAGCTCGTGCCCCAGTGGGCCACCCTCGACGCCAGGGAGCTGTCGCGCGGACGGCTCGTGCCGATCCGCGTCCAGCGCCTGCGCTGGTCCCGCGGGTCGACTGCTCCGACGGAGTGGCGGGCCACGAACTTCCCGGGAGCCGGGCGCGCGGCGAGCGCGCTGGGCCGCACGCTCGCGCGCGCCGGTCTGCGCTGTCGCGGTCAGAGCTGCGAAGGGGGCGACGGGCGCGTGACGATCGACTGGTGCGCGGGGAAGAACCAGATCGGGCCGGCTCAGGGAGAAGCGGGCGCGGCGCAGGCCAAGAAGGGCCCGGGACGTGAAGGGAGTGGCGCGACTAGATGAACAGCCAGACCGTGTAGAGCGCCCCCATCGCGATCGCCAGGAAGCCCAGGGGGACCTGCACCTTGACGAGCTTCTCGCGCAGCTCCTGCCCCTTCTTCAGGGCCGTCTCGTTCCCGCTCATCGTCCACTTGCTGATCAGCGCGAAGCCGAGGATGAACCCGACGAGCAGGTCGGCTACTCCGCAGAGGACCCAGAAGATCCAGGTCAGTGGAGCGATGGCGAGCAGCCCCATCCCCATGACGGAGCTGATGACCTCCCAGACGCCCCAGAAGAACATGCAGACGCCGATCCAGCCCTGGTACGGGACGATCTTGTCGATCAGCTCCTTGGCGTTGGGCTTCCGCGCGATGATGAAGCCCGACGCTGCCAGAATGCCGCCCAGGATCGTGATGATTCCACCCAGCATTGTGTCCCTCCTCCTCCTGTCTTGGAGCCGGCGGACACTAGCAGGGGTCCTGCGCTACCGTCAATGCGTCCCACAGGTCTCGCGGGGCCTGCACGGCCGTGCGCTGGAGGTAGAAGCGCAGTCCGCGCTCGCCGCCGAGCTCCTCACCGGCTCCGGCGCGGCCTGGGCCTCCGTGCACGAGCTGCGGGAAAACGGTTCCCGGAGGCGGCGCGTCACTTGCGACGGCCTCGCCCGCGACGTGAAGGCGGCCGTGCCAGGCCTGGAGCGCCCGGATCATTCGCAGGGCGAAGCTCCGGTCGTCGGTGAAGAGCGAGGAGACCAGACATCCGCGGGCGCGTCGCACGAGCTCGGCGACCTCGCCGCCGGAGTCGAACGGCATGACCGTGGCGACCGGACCGAACACCTCGTGCTCGTGGACCGCGCTCGAGTCGAGGGGCCTGTCGGCGGCCAGGAGCATCGGTGTCTGGAAGAAGCCCTTGCCCGGAGGCGCTCCCAGCGGCGAGGGCTCCGCGGCCGTCCACACGACTCGCGCCGACGCGCACAACCGATCGATCCCCGCTCGAACGTCGCGGAGCTGGCCGGCGGTCGCCAGCGGGCCCATGTCGACCTCGTCAGCCGCTGGGTTTCCGACGCGGACTCGCGCGAGGGCCGAGGCCAGATCCTCTTCCACGGCGGACAGCGCGTCTCGCGGCACGAGGACGCGGCGGATCGCGGTGCACTTCTGCCCGGCCTTCTGGGTCATGTCGCGAGCCACGGCCGACACGAACATCGACCAGGTGGTCGAGCCCCGTCGAGCATCGGGGCCCAGGATGGCCGCGTTGAGGCTGTCGGCCTCGACGTTGATCCGGACGCCTGCGCGCGCGAGCGCGGGGTGCGTGCGCAAGAGCGCTGCGGTGTCGCTAGAGCCGGTGAAGGCGAGGACGTCCTGACCCGTGAGGTGATCGAGCAGGCCCTGGGCGGCGCCGCTGACGAGCGACAGCGCGCCCTGCGGAAAGACCTCGGCCTCGACGCACAGCGTGACGATGCGGTGGGCCAACAGCGCCGTGCTCGTCGCGGGCTTCGTCACGACCGGGACGCCCGCGAGGAGCGCCACGGCGGCTTTTTCCGCGAAGCCCCAGGCCGGGAAGTTGAACGCGTTGACGTGCACCGCAACGCCCTCTCTGGGGGCGAAGAGGTGCCCGCCCACGAAGCCGCCCGAGCGGCAAAGTGGGGTCGGATCGCCGTCGACGAGGGTCCGGCGGTCGCCGAGATCCCGGCCGATCGCGGCGTAATGCGCGAGAGTCCCGGCCGCACCGTCGATGTCGAACTTCGCGTCGGAGCGGGTATTGCCACCGTTCTCGACGGCGATCCCGATGAGGGCGTCCCGCTGCGAGCGGATCAGGCCGGACACCCTGGCGAGCATCTCGCCACGCTGGGCGAAGCTCGCCTTGCGGAGCACGGGGCCGCCGCGAGACCGGGCGAACTCGAGCGCTCCGGCGAGGTCCAGCCCGGCGGTGCTGGTCTCGGCCAGCGGCTCCTCGGTCGACGGATTCACGAGGACGGCCGGGCTCCCCTGCCCCTCCACCCAGGCTCCGGAGAGGTAGCTCTTCAGTCTCATCGACGACTCTACTAGGGCGGCGGGCGGGGACGGTCCAGCCCGAGCGGGTTTCGTGAACTTGTTAACCCCGTCCCCTCCCCTTGCTACCCTCGGAGACTTGGTGACGAGGTCCGTCTGCGCGCTGGCGCTGGTCGCGGGTTGCGGCACCGCCGCACGAACGGAGCGGCCGGCAGTCGAGAAGACGCGGGTGCTACCCGTGGAGGCGGATGGGCCTGTCGAGCCGAGCGGGCTCGCGCTCCTCGACGGCGAGCTCCTCTCGGTGAGCGACGAGGACGAAGTCATCTTCCGTATCGTCGTCGGCGAGAGCTCGGCGCTGATGGAGCCGTGGCTCGTGATCGAGGTGCCGGATCCGCGCCCGCCGGAGCTCGACCTCGAGGGGATCGCGGTGTGCGAGGGGAGGATCTTCGTCCTGAGCGAGGGCGCGAACGACGTCATGGAGGTCGACCCGTCCGGCAGGTCGCGGTGGATCGGCGAGGGCGCGCGGTCTGCTGCAATCGCGCGCGGCCTCCTCGGGTCGCCCGGAGCGGGTCTCGAGGGCATTGCGTGCGCGGAGCGTGGCGGCCTCGTCCTCGCCTCGGAGCGCGAGCCGAGGGCGCTCCTGTGGCTGGCCTTGGAGGAGCCAGGCCGGGTCAGCTCGCAGATCCTCGACCTCGAGGACGTGGTCGGTCGCTCGTTCTCCTCGGACTTCTCCGATCTGTCGTCGGAGGCAGGTCGCCTCTGGGCGCTCTACCGGTACACCTACGAGATCCTGGAGGTCGTGGGCGAGCCGGGCTCGGTCGCCCTGATCCCGGTGGCGGAGCTGTCGTCCGTGGCGCTCGACCCTCGCCATCGGTACTCGAGCACGCGGTTCGGCATGGCCGAGGGGCTCGCGCTGGACGACGGGTACTTCTACGTCATCGACGACAACAACGATCTGCCCCGCGCCGAGGCGCCCGCCGACTCGAGGCCCCTCTTGTTCGTGATCCCCCGACACTAATACACTCGGCCGGTGAGCCAGGAAACCGAGCGCGTCGTCGAGGCCCCGCTGACCGACGAACCACGCGGCGAGAAGTCGGCCGCCGAGGAGGAGCTCCGGTCGCTCGCCGGAGCCGTCAGGGCCCGCGTGACGACGGCGCGGGCCCGGAGGACGCCGCTGCCGCCCCCGCCCGCGATCCCCGACGGCGCCCAGACGCTGGAATTGCTGCGTGAGGAGCTCGACTACTGGAAGGAGAAGGCGATCCAGCTCGACACGACGGTCTTCGAGATGCGGGCGCTGCTGCAGTCCGGCAAGGGCTTCTCCGAGGTCTTGCACGTCGAGACGCTCCTGCACGCGTTCATGGCGGTCTGCCGGGAGCGCTACGGCGCGGTCAACTCCGCCGTGATGCTCCTCGACGACCTCGATCCGGAGAACGTCTACTACCGGGTGCGGGCCTACTTCGGTCTCGAGGACTTCCTCGAGAAGGACGGGATCCGCGACGAGATGCTGATGTTCAAGATCCCCCAGGACCATGGGCTGTTGTGGCAGCTCATCAACCAGGGGGACGTCTTCAGCGTGCGAGACATGCAGCGGCTGCCGCGCTTCAAGACCGCGTTCAAGCGATGGCGGCTCGAGGTGCTCCGATCGGACGTGTGGGTCCCGCTCGTCCGGGGCAGCCAGGTGCTCGGGATCCTCACGCTCGGCGAGTGCGAGGACGGCTCGCAGATCCCCGACCACGAGTACGCGTTCCTGCAGGAGATCGCGGCGGTCGCGGCGACCAACATCGACTCGGCGATCAAGTACGAGAAGAACGCGCGGATCCTCACGAACCTGAGGACGCTGTACGACGTCAACCAGCAGCTCGCGAACGTCAACGACTTCAAGGCGCTGACGATCGAGTCGCTGTCGACCGCGGTCGACGCGCTCAAGGCCCAGAAGGCCAACCTGATGCTGTACAACCCCGAGACGGAGCGGCTCGAGATCAAGGTCGTCTGGGGAAACATCCCCAAGGCGACCCTCGACGCCATCAACGAGGGGCGAATGGCGACGAAGAGCTTCGCCATCGGCGAGGGCGTCGCGGGCAAGGCGGCGAAGCTCAAGAAAGCGGTGCGGCTCAACGACCGGAGCCGGATCGAGCAGGTCGGCCGCAACATCGCCTACTGCATCCTGTCGGTGCCGCTCCTGTACGGGGGCGAGGTCGTCGGGGTCATGACCATCACGAACAGGGTGAAGAACGTCGAAGGCAAGCTCGAGCTCGATCCGCTGGGGAGGTTCGGCGAGGAGGACGAGCAGCTCCTCCTGGGCCTGGCGGACCAGGCGGCGGTGAACCTGCACAAGGCGCGGCTCTACAGCGCTTCGATCACGGACCGCCTCACCGGCCTGTACAACGCGAGGCACTTCGAGGCGACGCTCGAATCGAGCATCGAGCAGAGCCGCCAGACGCGCAAGGAGATGGCGCTCGCGGTGGTGGACATCGACCACTTCAAGCGCTTCAACGACACGTACGGGCACAAGGCGGGCGACGCGGTGCTCGCGCACGCCGCGCAGCTGTTCGCGGAGCAGGCGCGGTCGCATCCGCGGGCGAGCGCCTTCCGGTACGGCGGCGAGGAGTTCTGCATGCTCCTGACGGAGACCGACGCGAAGGGAGCCGCCGCCACGCTCGAGGAGTACCGCCAGCGAATCGAGGGCTCGGAGATCGACTACGACGGCCAGAGGCTCCGCGTGACCGTCTCCGCCGGCCTCGCGACGTTCCCCGTCGACGCGGACTCGCGCAAGGAGCTGTTCGAGGCGGCCGATCGCGCCCTATACGCCTCCAAGGGCGGCGGCCGCAACTGCGTCACGATCACGGAGAACGGGGGGGTCCGGAGGATCACGCCCGAGCGGAACTGACCGCGGCGGTACGCATCTCGCGCTACTCTGAACGGGCGCGGCCGGGAATGCCGGCCGTCCCGAACCCCTCGGGAGGCCGCATGACCGGCGACGAAGACGAAGTCAGACTGCCCATGGGACCCTCGTGGCTGGGGGCTGGAACGGGGCTCGCGGGGGCGGGCGGTGCGGTCCTGGGCGGTGGCCTGATGCTGAACGTCACGTTCAACGGGATCGATTACGCCAAGGTCGCGGCAGGCGCGGTGGCGGTCGTCCTGGCGCTCGTGGGCCTCGTCCTCGCGCTGAGGTCGCGTCGTCTCGGGAGAGCCGGGCTCGCAGGCGCGGTCGTGCTCGGTGCGCTCGGCGAGATCGCGATGTCGGGGCTGCTCGGGGTCGCGTTCTTCGGACCGTCGATCGACGAGGTTCGCGCCCGGATCCGGGAGGACCGGCAGTTGACCGACGTCGTCGTCGTCGCGCGTGGCGGAGGGAGCTTCGACTTCACCGGGCGCCGCGGGCACGAGATCTGCCGCGGCTCCATCGGCTATCACGGCAATGGCTCGACGTCGATGGTGAGCTGCGACCTGGCGACGGACCTGCCCGAGCTCGAGGCGGCGTGCCGCGAGAGGATTGCGCGCGCCTGCGCGCTCGCCGTGGAACGTGTCCACGCGACCGAGCCGATCGACTGGGCGCGCCTGAATGGGCTGACCAGCCCGGGTTGCGCTCTCGATCAGGCAGTCGCTTGCTTCTACCTCGGCGTCGCGATGGAGCGCGGACGAGGGATGCCGGTCGATCTGGTCGGCGCCCTGGGAGCGTACGAGCGCGCATGCTCGCGCGGCGACGACACAGGGTGCGCCAACGCGGCGGGCATGCGCTACAACGGCCGCGGGGTGCCGGCCGATGCCGCGGCGGCCGCCGAGCTGTGGCGTCGCGCCTGCGAGCGCGGCCACCTCGGATCCTGCGAGGCGCTCGGGGAGTGCACGCGGGACGGCGAGGGCGTGCCGAGGGACATCGCTCGCGCACGGGAGCTTCTCCAGCGGGCCTGCGACGGCAACGACGGCGCCGGATGCACGAACCTCGCGGCGCTCCATCTGGACGGCTTGCTCGGTCCCGCGGATCCGGCGGCGGCGCTGCCGCTGTACCAGCGCGGCTGTGAGCACGGGTCGGGCGCCGGGTGCCGCAACGCCGGAGTGCTCCTGCAGGATGGCCGCGGGTCGGCCCCGGATCCGGCGCGCGCTGCAGCGCTGTTCGCGCGTTCCTGCGACCTGGAGGACGCGCGCGGCTGCATACACGGCGGAATGCTCCTGCACGACGGAGCGCCGGGCGTGCCGCAGGACCACGCGACGGCGCTCGTGCGGTTCGAGCGCGGCTGCACGCTTCGCGACGCGGATTCGTGCCGGAACGTGGGCGTGTTTTACCGAGACGCCGTCGTCGGACCGCGCGACGCGGAGCGGGCGCGCGCGTACTTCCGCCAGGCCTGCGAGCTCGGAGCCGAGCGGGCGTGCAGGGAGGCCCGGGACTGACCGCGACGGCCGGCGTCGGAGCCGCCCGGGACGCCGAAATGCGCGGTTGTGTCTGGAAGGCGTCTGATCTTCGCTACTTGCAGACCGGGTGCGTGTCCCCCAGGTCGGCGAGGAGCGTTGGGTCGACGTCGAAGGTCGTCCGGGCGTCGCGCAAGACGTCCGCGAGGGCTAGCCCGGCGCGCTGGATCTCGCGCGCGACCTGACGGACGATGTGGGGGGCGAGGCGGCCACGGCGGTGCAGGACGAGAGCGTGCTGCAGGTAGTCGGGCGCGGCCGTGAGGCGACCGTCCATCGCGGGCAGATCGCGTGGGCCGGAGAGCCAGGACCGAGCGCCGGCGCGGCGGGCCAGGCGGATGTGCACGGCCTCGATCGGGTCACCGGACGGCAGTCCGTCCGCCAGGCGAGCGACAAACTGGGCTACTGGCGCGGCCGTGCCGAGCGTTTGGAGCCTGGCGACGAGCCCGGCGCCGCGCAAGCCGGCGCAGACCTCCGAGAAGAGGGCGAAGATGTCGCCGTCGCTCTCGAGGTCGTCTCCGAAGAGCGTCCAGCGTGCCTTCGGGGGCAGGATCGTCCGGTACCTGATGAGCGCGGCGAGCTTGTAGCCCACCTGGTGGGTGAGCTGGCGGAACCGGCGGGCGAGGACCATCCGTACCTGGTCCTTGAAGGCGATGCCGTCGAACTCGACTCCGTCGAGGATCATCTTGCGCTCGATGACCCGCCGGAGCTGCGGCGGGCTCGCGCTCACGAAGTAGAGCGGGTGAAGCGACGAGCGCTGGCCGAGGCCGTGCCGGAGGCCCTGCAGGAGCGGCACGGCGCCGGGCACGGCGACCTTGTCGATGGCGAACTCGAAGGGAACCGCGAGCATGCCCGCCGCGCTCGACAGGTCCGTCTCCAGGTACGTGCCGTCGATGTCGGAGACGATCACGGGTCCGTCGAAATCCGCCGGAAGGTGGCGATCGTTCGACAGCTCCATCGGGATCGGGTCGTCGCGGTAGGACGTCACAGGAGCCTCGCGCTCGGTCCCAGGGGTAGCTCGGTGGACAGGAGAGCATCGATCTCCGCCCGCGCCGGGGCGCCCCGGCAGACGCGGTCGACGGCGCTCGCGACGGCCAGGGTCAGGCCGGTCCGATCGGCGAGATCGGCGGCGGCGCGGGCCGTGACGACGCCCTCGACCTCGGCGGCGAGCTCCTGGGCGACCTTCGCGCAGTCGTCGCCAGCCGCCAGCCGTGCGCCGAGGCGGAAGTTGCGGCTGTAGGTCGCCTGGCGCCGCGCCACCAGGTCGCCGACGCCGCCGAGGCCGATGAAGGTGTCGCGGTCGGCGCCGAAGTGCGCGCCGATCCGCGCGGCCTCGAGCAAACCCCTCGTCAGGATGAGGGCTCGCGAGGTCTCGCTGACGTCCGCGCCCTCGCAGATCCCCATGGCGATGGCGCTGACGTTGCGCATCGCCCCCGCGATCTCGAGCCCGACGAGGTCGCGGCTCCCGAAGAGCCACGTGCGGCCGTCCGCGAGAAGGCCCCTGAGCCGAGCGACGAAGCGATCGAACCTGGAGGCGACGACGACCGCCAGGGGGTTGCCCTCCTCGAGCTCGGTCGCTAGCAGGGGCCCTCCGAGCGCCGCGATCTGGCGGGCTCCACACTCGGCCCGGATGAGCTCCGAGACCAGCCGGAAGCCCGGCGCGACCCCTTTCGACGTGTGCAGGATCTCGTGGTCGGCGCGCAGCCGCGCGCCCATCGTCTCGAAGACGGGGCCGACGGCCGACGCGGGCAGCCCGACCAGGATCGTCCTCACCGCCGCCGCCACCTCCGCCGCGCTGGCCGCGACCTCCACACGGTCCGCGGGGTCGAGGGCGAGGCGCGCCGGGATCTGCGAGCCGCTCCGGTCCCACAGGAGCACACGGTGCCCGGCACGCAGGACCCACCGGCAGAGCGCCCGCCCCATCCTCCCAGCACCGAGGACGCCGACCGTCTCAGACATGGAGCGGGTATCCCTCGAGCCGGTTGGAGTAGTACAGGAGCAGGTTCGGCGCGGCGGCGACCAGCTCCGCTCCCGCGCGGCGCACCGCGGGCCGCGAGTGGTAGCTGACGAAGGTGCGGAGCGCGTCGCGGACCAGCTCCTCGGCGCTCGAACGGGCGACCGACGGATCGATCCTGAGCGCGCCGGAACCGGCGAGCGGCCCGAGCTCTCCCATGATCCGATCGACCTCGCCGTACACCAGCCCGAGGTCGAGAAGCGGCTCGCGCCCGCAGGCGCGGAGCAGCATGTAGAGATCGAGCCCGGGGTGGCGGCGGCGGAAAAGGTTCATCGCGGCCCTGGCCAGGACGTGAGTCGAGTAGATCACGTTGCCCCGGAGCTGGGCGCGGCGCAGGGCCTCGCCGAGCTCGCGCGTGTACTCGCCGTCGCGCTGAGCGTCCTGGTCGAGGACGCCGTCGCGAGCCACGTACAGCTCGGTGTCGACGGGGCGGCCCCGCGGATCGACCGATCGGCCCTCCGAGTCGACGGGGTTGCCGAACGGGTCGAGCGGAGCGCCGAAGGTGACGTAGATCCTGGCGTCGAGCGACAGCGCGTTCGCGGCGAAGTCCATCAACCGCCGGGGCTGCGGGAGCTCGTCCTCGGTGATGAGGTAACGAGAGCGGCCTTCGCCCTTGAGGTAGTCCTCGATCAGCCACTCGGCCTCGAGGACCAGCCGGTAGCTCAGGACGCACGGGACGACGAAGACCCGGCGGGCGGCGCGCGCGGCCAGGCAGTTCTGGTAGGCGCTCAGCCCGGTGCCGAGCAGATCGAGCTGCGTGTGAGGATCGATCGCGCCCGAGCGGCTCCGCGCTCCGCCGGGGAAGACGAGGTTGGTGTAGCCGAGCTCCAGGGAGACCGTGGCGTACTCGCGAAGGACGCCCGTGTAGAGCTGGTCGGTGCGGTTCCGGTCTACCCGGTAGGCTCCCATGTTCTTCATGATTCGCCCGAAGACCGGCACCTCGAACAGGTTCGACGCGGCGGCGTAAAGGAAGGGCGGCAGGCCCAGCCGCGCGAGCGCCCAGCCGACCAGCACCGAATCCAGGTTCGACTGGTGCGTGGGCGCGACCATCACGGAGCCGAGCCGGGAGATGCGGCGCAGTGCCTCGGTCTCGCCGTCGACGGTGACGATCGCCTCGAGGTCGCGCCTGAAGCCCCGGACGAGGAGCTTCGGCGAGCTGGTCCCGAGGAGCAGCGCCATCGCCGGCGGAACGACCTTGCGGGCGAAGCCAAACAGGCGATCGTCGAGGTTGCCGGCCATGGCGCGCGCGTAGCGGGCGACGACGTCGGCGAGGACCGCCTCTCTCTCCTCGCGGGAGGACGAGGCGAGCGCGCGGCGGACTCGCTGCCAGAAGGCGATGTTCGCGTCGCGCTCCTCGCCTTCCGGCAGCTCGTGCACGCGCTGCTGCTCGACGAACACCGCGTCCGCGAGCAGGCCCTCGAGGTCGCCGGCCAGAGCCCTCCGGATCACCCGCGATTGAACCGCGTGAAGCGCTCGCTCGCGGTCCTGGGCGCGCATGGGTGCGGCGAGGTTAGTGGATCGGGCGAAGCGAGGCAAAGCCCGCGGGCGCCACGGGCCGGCGTGCGCAGCCGATCAGGGAGCGGGGCAGCTGCCTGCGACGTCCTCGAGGCAGACCATGCAGTCGGACCTCGCGAGGCAGCCCTCCAGATCGGATTCGATCTGGTCGCTGAAGACGCCGAGCAGGTCGCACGGGATCGAAGCGCAGTCCTCGCGCGCCTCGCACATGCTGATCACGCGGGCCGCCGCCTCCGTTGGCGCGACGTCGTCGGCCGCGTCGAAGCAGGTATCCGAGCCCGCCAGGGAGGCGCAGTCGGACGCCAGACGACAGCCGAAGTAGGCCGTGGCGAACCGGGGCGCGAGCATCTCGTCGGCCGAGCACAGGCACGAAGCCACGCAGTCGGCCCCCCCGAGCTCCGTTCCGCACTCGGACTCATGGGCACAGACAGCATCGCAGTCGACCTCTTCCGGCGCCTCCTCCTCCCGCTGGCAGGCCGCGTCGGCAGCGCAGTCCGGGTCGGCGCAGTCGATCGCCAGGTCGGCGTCGTCGTCGCGCCCGTCGGCGCAGGAGCTCTCGACGGCGTCCTCGCAGGCCTCGCTCCCAGCGCACTGCGGATCGGCGCAGTCGGCGAGCCCGTCGCGATCCTCGTCGATGCCGCCCTCGCAGATCTCCCTCGGCGCGCAGGCGACCAGCGCCTCGCAGTCGGGGTCGAAGCAGTCGACCTGGAGGTCGCCGTCGTCGTCGTAGCCGTTCGCGCAGTCCTCGACGCCCGGATCGTCGTCGCCGTCGTCGTCGTCGTACCGGTCGCGGTGCCCGGGCGGCGCGCAGGCAAGGAGCGAAGCGAGCGCGGCGGACGCTCCATTGAGCCATCGGTTCTGCATTCTCGTCCCCTCGGCCCCCGTTTGTCGCCGGCCCTGCCGGGTTCATTCATGGGAATGGTCATCGACGCAAAGCACGGCTAGCATCGCGCGCGAGATGGCGCGGAGGATCATGGCGCTCACGGCGGTCTTCCACTTGACGACCGCTTGCGGAAGCGACGCCGGGGCGCCTGCCCCCGCCGCCCTTCCCGCTCCGCTCGCCATGCTCGGGCCACTCGCCGTCGCGGGTCAGACCCGCAGCGTCACCATCGATCCGGCGGGTGGAGCCGTTCCACTCGACGACGGGAGCCGCCTCGCGCTGTCGCCCGGCGCACTGACCGTCGAGGCGGACGTGTCGCTCCAGCGGGTCGATCTGCACCTCGAGGCGCTGTCGATGGAGGTGGACGCCGCCTGGGCATACGTCATCGATGCGAGCTCCGAGGTACCGTCGTTCGGCGCTCCGGTCTGGCTCGAGATCCCCGCGCCTTCCGCGGAGGTCGCCGTGCTCCAGTGGGACTCAGGTCGCTGGGTGAGCCGGCCCGTTGGAACCGGCCTCGTGGCGCGAGTCGACCTCGCCCACTTCTCGCCCGAGATCGTCGCCGTCGCGCGCAGGGCACGGGAGATCCCGGCAGAGCACAGGATCCGCGCCGAGATCACGCGGACGCGCGGCAACAGGAACACGCTCGCCTTCAACGGCGTGGGCGAGACCCAGCCGCGAACCAAGCGGGAGCTGTGCGACGAGCTCTCCGCGATGCTCTCGGGCTATCCCAACCGCGACTACCGCTATCCGTCGGGCTCGTCGTTTCGGAACGTGGAGCTGGGCTTCTACCTTCATTCGAACGGCACTCCCTCGGTCACCGGCGGGTACTACTGGGAGCAGACGAAGACCGCGATGCCCTTGATCCATCAACGCCTGATGGCGACGACCGCGCCCGTGACCCCGGCGGGGATGCTCCGCATCTGCCTCGACACGTACCAGGGCAACGTCCCCATGGCCGTCCTCGCCTGCGCCAACTACGTCAAGGACGCGACGATGCGCGGGCGGTACGCGCCCTTCAACGAGATCCCCCAGGACGCCGCCGATACCGCCGCGCGCCTTCAGCCCTGGCGCATGGGCGACACCGCGCCGGGCGGCTACTACGACAAGATGGGCCCGCTGTATCACATCTTCGCAGCGATGACCGCGGGCGTCTGGATGACGTCGAGCCTCGGCGGCGAGGTCGCCGCGGTCGGGGAGGGCTTCCTGCGGCAGTTCGGGACGCAGGGTGATCCGGTCGACGCGGACAAGGGGATGGCCGATCGATGCGGAGCCGACGTCGCGCACGGGCTCTGGTTCTCGGGCGCGGGGCAGGCTTTCGGCCTCGGACAGGGTCAGCCGGCGCCGCCGGTTCCGCTGGCGACCGACGGCGGCGCGTCGACCGGGGACGCGGGCCTGCCCGTCGTCGTGGACGGCGGCGGCCTCGCCGATGCGGGTCGAGCCGACGGAGGAACGCCGGACGGTGGACTTCCGGACGGAGGCGACCCGGCCGCCCGCTTCGACGCCGGGCCCGACCCGGCGACGAATCCCCAGAGCTGGGACGGGCGGTGGCGCGGGCGCATCAAGGGCACTCAGACCCAGTCGGCGGCGATGGAACCGATCGTGGGCGAAGCCGTCGTCGAGGTCACGGTCGTTCTGTCCGGAGGGACGGTGCAGTTTGCCGGGCAGCTCGGAAGCATCGTCCTCGGCCTGACGCCCTCGAACCCAAACGCCGCGTTCGGCAGGGGGCCGGTCGACGTCGCGCCGGGGGGTGGCGTGACGGTCAACGGACGGCACGCGACGACGGCGTTCCTCAATGGCGGCCGGCTCTACCTCGCGCGCCGCGAGGACCTCGTGAGCCGCACGGTCATCCCGAACATCCCGGTCGTCGACGTGATCATCACAAAGGAGATGATCGGGATCTTCGACCGCGTCCCCTAGGAGCCCGGGTGCCCGTCCCTGACCTTGTAGACCCGCCGGCCGCCGGGGTAGACGATCTTTCGCTCGACGATGCCCGAAGCCACGAGATGGTTGAGACAGCGAAGCGTCGTCGCCGTCCCGAGCCGGTCGTAGCGCCGGCTTGCGCGAGCACGCAGCTCCACGGAGGTGACCCACTTCCTGGTCCTGAACAGCGAGTAGAGCAGGAGGGCGCGGACGGGCGACCAGTTCAGGTTGTGCTTCTTCGCATACGCGTCCCACGCGTCGTACAGCTTGTCGAGCTCCTTGGCGCTCCTCTGCTTCCGCGTCGCCATGGTCTCAACCGTTCTCGCGCCGAGCGGCCTCGAGCGCCGAGAAGGCGGTGCGGAGCTCCCCGTGCAAGGCGTCGACCTCCTCGCTCCTCCAGCTCGCGCGGTCGGTCCGGACGAACGTGGTCTTGTCCTTCCTGTTGTCGAAGCGGGCGACCGGCACGTGGAAGGTCCGGGCGCGGAACTGTCGGGCCCCTGAATCGGGCGTCGACGCGAAGACCCGGTCCACCCGGATCGTGCCCGGCCTGTCGGACGTGCGGATGAGGTGATCCATGTCGTCGCAGCCGTACTGGGCCAGCATGACCTCGGCCGGAACCGAGTGGTGCAGGATCGACCCCTGACCGTCGGGCTTCCCTCGCTCGATGTTCTTGCGGCGCGACTCGGCCGGGTCGACCCACACGTAAAGTACGACCGCCCGCTCGAGGACGCGCTCCGAGAGCTGCCGGAAGGCGCTCTCGTAGCCCACGGGCGGCGTCAGCGGGAACGCGGCGCCGTTCGGTCCGCCGCGGGCCGCCTCGATCACGATCGTCTTGCCGATGCGGTCCTCGCTGCAGGTCCGGTTCTTGGAGTCCAGCTCGGCGGCGCACTCCGCCTCGAGCGCCTGACCCACGCGACGCCGGATCCGGTGCGGCAGCTCGCCCATCGCCTCCGGGAGCCCAACCTTCGCGTGCGCGCGATCGAGCCGGTCGAAGAGGAGCTCGGCCGCGGACGGCACGCTGGTCGCCCGCCCGGCCAGCAGATCGTCGTAGTCCTCGTTGAGCAGCTCGATGAGGGCGGCCCACTCCCAGTCGTCCTGGAACGGTCGCGCAGGTCCCTTGTAGAAGACGGCGCGGTGGCCATTCGCCGCGAGGAGGTCGTCGATGCGATGCATCAGGTGGACGTACGGGTAGTCGTCGAGCTGCAGCGTCGGGCCGACGTGAAAGTCCTCGCGGCAGCGCGCGGGCGAGAGCCCCGCGAGGTACGTCCGGATCTCGGACTTCCCCGAGGCCGGGAGCGCGAACAGGAGCACCGTGTCGAGAAGGTCGGAGTTTGACACCGGCGAGGTCTTACCAGAGCCCCGGGCGGGAGTCATCAACCGCAGCAGGCGCGATCACGTCTCCTCGGTCTCGTCTTCGGCCTTCCCCGCGAGGAGGCCGTGCTTGCGCAGGAGCGTCTTCAGATGCGCGCGGTCGATCCCGGCGCGCCGCGCGGTCCGCGAGATGTTGCCCGAGCACTCGTCGAAGACGGCCGAGAGGTAGGCGCTCTCGAAGACCTGCAGGAGGCGGTCCTTCGCCTCCTTGAACGGCAGATCCGTCCGGATGCCGACGTCGGAGCTCTTGGGGAGGGTCATCTGCAGATCGAGCTCGGCGAACCTCGGTGCGCCGCCGTGGTTCATGAAGGCCGCGCGCTCGATGCAGTTGCGCAGCTCCCGCACGTTGCCGGGCCACCGGTGAGCCATGAGCCGATCGAGGTTCGGGCCGGCGATCTCGTCGTCGGGGTTGCCACCGGCGGCGACGAGGAAGTTCTTCGCGAGGAGCGGGACGTCCTCGAGACGCTCGCGGAGGGGCGACAGGACGACGCGGACGACGGAGAGGCGATAGTACAGGTCCTGCCGGAAGGCTCCGCGGTCCATCTCGGTGCGCAGGTCGCGATTGGTCGCGGCCAGAAGGCGCACGTCCACGCGCGTCATGGCGTCGCCCCCGAGACGACGCACCTCGCGCTGCTCGAGCGCACGCAAGAGCTTCGGTTGCAGGTCGAGGTCGAGCTCGCCGATCTCGTCGAGGAAGAGCGTCCCACCCTGGGCCCGCTCGAAGGCGCCGGCGCGATCGGAGATCGCTCCCGTGAACGCGCCACGGACGTGCCCGAACAGCTCGCTCTCGATGAGGCTGCGCGAGATCGCGCCGCAGTCGAGGACGACGAACGGCTTGTCACGACGGGCCGAGGCCTCGTGGATCGCCCTGGCGGCGAGGTCCTTGCCCACACCCGTCGGTCCCTCGATGAGGACCGTGGCCTCGGTGGGAGCGACCTTCTCGAGGAGCGCGAAGGCTTGCCTCATCCTCAGGCTGCGCCCGTGGAGCAGCCCGAATCGGGTGGCCTTGGAGGGCCGGACCTCCCGGGCCGCGTCGAGCGGCTGGAGGCACACGGTCGTCCGCCCGAGAGTGATGAAGGCGCCGGGGGGCAAGACGCAGGTCTCGATCCGCGATCCCTCGAACGTCGTTCCGTTCGTGGAGCCCAGGTCCTGGGCCGAGTAACCATCCTTGCCCCGCGTGATCTTCAGGTGTCGCCGCGACACCGTGTCGTCGCGGAGCGCCAGGTCGCTCGCGGTGTCGGTGCCGATCGACACCGAGTCTCCGGTGAACTTGGCCTCCTTGCCCGCGTCCGGGCCGTCGATGACGACGATCTTGCAGGCGGAGCCCGCGCCGGTCGAGCGGCCGTGGTCGATGGCTTCGGTCTTCGATGCCTTGGAGGGTTGATCGGTCACGGGGGGCTATCGTAATCGGCAAAGGGGTATACTTGCACCCTCGACGATGGTGAGTGCCTCACGGGCCCCCGATCTGCCGGCGCCGTTCGGCAAGTACCTCTTGTGCGAGCGGATCGGGAAGGGCGGGATGGCCGAGATCTTCCGGGCCACCGTCCACGGCGCGAGCGGGTTCCTCAAGGAGCTCGTCATCAAGCGGATGCTCCCGTCGCTCACGAACGACCCGAGCTTCGCCGAGGTCATCGTGCGCGAGGCGAAGATCGCGGTCACGCTGCGCCACCAGAACATCGTCCAGGTCTTCGAGCTCGGCGAGGTCGAGGGCCAGTACTACATCGCGATGGAGTACATCCACGGCCGCGATCTGCGGGCGGTTCTCGCGCGCTGCTCCGAGACGGGCAAGAGCTTCCCGATGGGCCTCGCGGTCCACATCGCGCTCGAGGTCTGTCGTGCGCTCGACTACGCGCACGGCGTCAAGGGTCCGTCAGGCAGGCCCCTCGAGCTCGTACACCGCGACATCTCACCGACGAACCTCATGGCCTCGTTCGCCGGTGAGATCAAGGTGCTCGACTTCGGCATCGCGAAGGCCGAGGTGGCCGACTACGTGACCCGCGAGGGGCTGATCAAGGGCAACTGCCCCTACATGTCGCCCGAACAGATCGCGGGGAAGCCCGTGAACCACCAGTCGGATCTGTTCTCGCTCGGGTCGACGCTCTACGAGATCCTCACGGGCCGACGCGCGTTCGAGGCGCCCACGCAGATCGCGATCATGCAGCGAATCTACGCGGAGCCCTGCGAGCCGCCTTCTCACTGGCGGGCGGAGATCCCCGGGGCGCTCGACGATGCGGTGATGAAGCTCCTGGCGAAGGACCCCGCCGAACGCTGCCCCGACGCCGCGGCCGCGCACGATTCGCTGGTGTCGGTGATCGGAAAGGGCGTCCCGCCTTCGTCGAGCTTCGAGCTGTCGACCTTCCTCGACGAGCTGTACGGCGAGGAGACCAGCCGCGAGAGTCGTTCGCTTCCACCCGAGGGTCACACCCAGCAGTCGCGCGGGATCATCGCCGCGGCGCAGGATGACTCGAAGCCACTCCTGGATGGTCCCGAGGAGCTCTACGGGTCGACGAAGCCGATGCCCCTGCGGCCCGGCGCGACGCCGACCTCGGCTCAGGCCGCGGTCTTGCCCTCCGCGCCCGAGGAGCGGAAGCGGACATCGACGAGACCGCTCGACGACCAGGCGCGATCCCCAGCGGCGGGCCCGACGCCACCCGGTGGAATTCGCGTCTCGGACGAGCCGACCGACACGCGCAGGATCGAGGACCTGCCGGCCGCCGAGGCTCGCGCGAGCTCGGCCCGGATGGAAGCGACCGCCGAGCATCCCGGCGCCCCTGCGCAGCCGGCCCAGGCGCCCCGCACGGTTCGAGGACGCTGGCCGTGGATCGCGGGGGCGGTCGCCGTCGCCCTGATCGCTCTGTGGCAGGTCGTCCCGCGCCTGTCCGGTCCGGCCCAGACCGAGTACCGGCCGCGGCCCGACCGGACCGAACCACGCGCAACGAGCCGAGCCGAGAAGCGCGCTCCCGTGACCGAGCCGCTGCGCGTCGGGAGCCCGGCCGCAGATGCCGGCGTGCCCGTACCATCACCGTCGAAGGGCGAGAAGCGGCCGCCGTCGAAGGTCGTCTCTCACGTGCGTCCGCCGGGGGCGATGGGCCTGCTCAGGCTGTCGTGCGAGCCATGGGCGGACGTGACGATCGATGGGAGGCGAATCCCGAAGCAGACGCCGCTCGTCGATTACCCGATCCCCGCGGGCGTGCGGGCGCTGACGCTGACCCATCCCGGCTACCGGCCCGAACGTCTCACGATCCGCGTGGCGCCGAACGAGACCGTCTTCCGGAGGGTCGTCCTCGAGCGCGTGGAGTAGGAGCCCAGGCGTGGGCGGCCCGAGGGTCTGGTTGGCGCTCGCCGCCGCGCTCTCCTGTGGAAACTTCAGCACGGGCGCTTCGCCTACGTGGCGGACGGCGAGGCGGGCCTGACGGTGCTCGACCTCGACTGCGCCGTTCCCTAGGCGCGGAGCCGCGCGAAGAAGGCGCGCAGCTCGGCGGCGCACTCGTCGGTGAGCACTCCGGCGACGACCTCGAAGGAATGGTTGAGCTTGCCGTCCGTTCCGATCGAGTACAGGGTCCTCAGCGCGCCGGCCTTGGGATCGTCGCAGCCGTAGACCACGCGTGGAACGCGCGCGTTGACCAGGGCGCCGGCGCACATGGGGCAGGGCTCGAGGGTCACGTAGAGCGTGGCGTCGAGGACGCGCCAGCTCGCATCGCCCCGTGCGGCCTCACGCAGCGCCAGGATCTCCGCGTGCGCCGTCGGGTCCTGGTCCAGCTCGCGGCGGTTGTGGCCCCGTCCGATGACGGCGTCGCCTCTGACGAGCACCGCGCCGACCGGCACCTCGTCCAGGGCGGAGGCCTTTCTGGCCTCGCCCAGCGCGAGCCTCATTCCCTCTTCGTCGGTCAAGGTTCGTTCTGGCGGATGGAGGGACGTTGCTCCTGGCGGAGAGAGGGGGATTCGAACCCCCGGTACCCGGAGGGTACACATGATTTCGAATCATGCGCCTTCGGCCGCTCGGCCATCTCTCCGCCGCGCAACGTAGCGGAGGGCCTCGAGGCCGTCAAACCAAAGGCTACCGGCGGGTGCGTTGCACGGACCCGGGTTCGGCATGGCCAACCCCAGCGGCGAGCCGGTTTGTTGATCTCCACCAGCATCGCCGGTAGGACGAAGCAACAGGCGACAGGCGACAGGCGACCGGG